>JALVJO010000205.1 GCA_027028245.1 Deltaproteobacteria bacterium | reverse complement strand
CCACCCTTTCCGGGTATTTCTCCAGACCATAAACAATAAGTTCCTTGAGCCTCTGATTTCCCTGCCTGAAGTACTTTCTTATTAGGGGATAGTTCGTCTCATCAGAGGCCTTTTCTTCAGAAAACAGCGTGAAGAGCTCTTCTGTTACCGCCTCGGCTCCCTCAAAAAAGGCAACGAGCCTTTCCTGTCTGGGGTTTTCAGGCTGGGCAATCTCCTCGTCAATGATGTCAAAATCATCTTCGTCTTCATACTTGAAACCAAGTTCCTCGAGCCTTTCACGGTAGTTTTCTGGATGCTGGCGGAATATCTCGTCCACATCCGCCATAAGCTTTTTGTCTTTTTCCAGGAGTTTTTGCTTTTTCGTCATACCCCGCCGGTCCTGTCAGCAGCCGGTAAATGCCAGCTTTATGCTTATCTTCTCTGATATAATTAAACAAATCTTCATTCTGTCATCCAATTTTCACGGCAACTTTCCCCATAAATATAGCAAAATAACGGAATGAAATTATTTAGTCATTTTATTTAAGAAGTCCTCTCATGTCTATCGTAGCGCCAGCGAACAGCAGCCGTTAAATCAGAAAGGACACCGCAATCAAATATCCTCCGTTAAGCAGGCAGGTACCATGACTAAGAATAATCGGGATCTTTTTTGCATGCTGGTTTACATCTATGCCAGAATACCTTTGCTAAAATTCCTGACCTGTCAGGCTGAATACAAACATTTTTTTGAAATTGGGCCTTGACATTTCAAAAGATTGCGGATTAAAAATATCTAATATATCTTTGTAATTTTAGTTTACTTTAAAATTGCCGATCAGAAAAATAGCGTTTAAATTTTTCTTAAGATACACAATAAGCTTGCCGAAGATGCAACGCGGTGGGGACGAATACTACTTTGGTACTTCAAGTGCACTATCCCGCGACATGGCGGGACAGATTCCACAATATTGGGAGCCCCTTGCGGCTTCAAATGCCTGAAATAAGGCCATGGTACTAAGCAGCACTTTTAGGGTGGAGAAAATACTAAATATACAGGTTGGAAATTGAATTATTTAAAAAAGCCTTTTTGAAGGCATTTTGAGTGCATAATTTGGGTTCAAGGATCGACTGGGAGGCTAATAAATTGTTGAGGCTTAACGAATCAAATGTAAGGTGGCGGCCTGCCCTGAAATCCGTTTATTCTTTTTACAGGGATGGGCTTCAGTCCATGGGGTTAGGCAAAACCCTTTGGAAAATCATTGCGGTAAAGCTCCTCATCATCTTCCTGGTCTTCAAGTTCTTTTTCTTCCCGGACGTCCTGAAAAAGGAATTCAAAACTGAAGGGCAGAGAGCTGATCATGTTGCCGCCGCACTCACCCGCATACCATCCAACAGCCAATTAATCCCATCCGGCCGGAACATGCCGGACAGATCTCCAAAGGAGGTAAACTATGCTCGAACAGATTGATCTTAGTACGGTCAACTGGGCCAGGGCGCAATTTGCTCTTACTGCCATGTACCACTGGATCTTTGTACCCCTTACCCTGGGGCTCACGTTTTTATGCGCCTTTTTTGAAACCATCTATGTAAAAACAGGGAAGGAGGAATGGAAACAGCTCACTCGATTCTGGATGAAGCTCTTCGGCATCAACTTTGCCATCGGTGTTGCAACAGGCATCATCCTGGAATTTGAATTCGGCACCAACTGGGCAAACTATTCCTGGATGGTCGGAGACATCTTCGGGGCACCCTTGGCCATTGAAGGGATACTGGCTTTTTTCCTTGAGGCTACATTTTTTGCAGTCATGTTCTTCGGCTGGAACAGGGTATCAAAGGGCTTTCACCTCTTTTCCACCTGGATGGTTGCCATCGGCTCCAACCTTTCTGCACTCTGGATATTGGTAGCAAACGGCTGGATGCAGTTTCCCACGGGTATGGCCTTCAACCCGGATACCGCCCGCTTTGAGATGCAAAACTTTTTTGATGTTATCTTTTCACCCTATGCAATAAGCAAATTCACACATGCAACTACCTCTGGCTTTGCCCTGTCTTCCTTTTTTATCATAGCAGTCTCTTCCTACTATCTGGCAAAAAAACGCCACGTCTTAATGGCCAAAAGAAGCATTGCAGTGGCAGCGCTCTTCGGCCTTATCTCGTCCCTGCTGCTGGCGTTTACCGGAGATGAGGCCGCCTTTATAGATGCCAGGCACCAACCCATGAAGCTGGCCGCCATGGAGGGGCTTTGGAACGGAGAAACAAGGGCTCCCATAGTGGCCTTCGGCCTGATCAATGGGATGAAGGAACCCGGTGACTATAACGAACCCTTTGTCTTTGCATTCAAGATCCCCGGGCTGCTGTCGCTTCTGGCAAACAGGCAGGCCGACAGCTTTGTCCCCGGCATCAACGACCTGGTCTTTGGAAACAAGGAACAGGGCATAGTAGGTGCGGCGGAAAAGATTGAAAAGGGCAGGCTTGCGGTTAAGTACCTTGCTGAATACAAAAACGCTCAAAAATCCGGGGACCTGACAGGAGCATCCACTGCCCTTTCCCAGTTCAACAAGTACAGGGATTATCTTGGCTACGGTCACTTGGCGCAGCCGAAAGATGCCGTACCGCCGGTGCCATTGACATTTTATTCCTTTCACATCATGGCAGCAGTTGGATCAGCCATGATACTGGTTTTCTTCCTTTATCTCGTTTTCATTGCCAGGGGAACCATAGAGAAAAATACCTGGCTTTATCCCGTGGGCATCGTCTTTTTCATCCTTGCCTTCATGGCTGGAGAGGCCGGATGGGTAGTTGCTGAAGTGGGCAGACAGCCCTGGGCCATCCAGGATCTGCTGCCGGTAACTGTTGCCCGAACGGATATCCCATCATCAAACGTAAAGCTGACCTTTTTCATGTTTCTCGTGACCTTTACCCTGCTCCTTGTAGCAGAGATCAGGATTATGCTGAAACAGATAAAGATCGGACCCAAGGAGGTGAATTAAATGTTTGGAAACCTACCGATCACCACCCTGCAGGAACTTTGGTGGATCCTGGCTTCTGTTGTGGGGTCGCTTTTTCTGTTCCTGACTTTTGTCCAGGGAGGCCAGACCCTACTGTGGCAGCTTGGAAAAAACGAGACGGAAAAATCCCTTATCATAAATTCCATAGGCCGGAAGTGGGAGCTCACCTTTACAACCCTGGTTCTGTTCGGCGGGGCGCTCTTTGCAGCCTTCCCCAAGTTCTATGCTACGAGTTTCGGCGGGGCCTACTGGGTATGGATTGCAATATTATTCACCTTTGTCATCCAGGCCGTGAGCTTTGAATACAGGAAAAAACCAGACAACCTGTTCGGCTCCAAGGTCTATGAGGCCTTTCTTTTCGTCAACGGGGCAGTGGGCATCCTTCTCATTGGAGCAGCAGTTGGGACCTTTTTTACAGGCGCAAACTTCATCCTGAATGAATACAACCTGGTAAAATGGACCACCCCCCTGAGGGGCCTTGAGGCTGCAGGGAACTTTTTCAACCTTAGCCTCGGACTCTTTCTCGTGTTCAATTCAAGGGTCCTTGGTGCGCTCTACCTGCTGAACAACATAGATTTTGCAGGAATGGATGATTTCAAGGGCAGAATGCGTGATGCAGTGCTGAGCAACTTTCTGGCCGCCCTGCCCTTTCTGCTCGTGGTTCTGGTCAGCCTGCTTACCATGAAGGGCCTGGATGTTGACCCAGCCAGCGGTCATGTCCAGATGGTGAGTTTCAAGTACCTTAAAAACCTGGTGGCCCTTCCCCATGTGCTGGCAATACTCCTCGTGGGCCTGGGACTTGTGATATACGCGGTCTATTCCGCCAGGTTTCAGGAAAATGACAGGGGTATCTGGCCGGCTGGCCTTGGCACTGTCCTGGTGGGCCTTGCCGTTTTTTTCACCGCCGGCTTCAATCATACTCCCTTTTACCCGTCCCTTGCTGACCCGCAGTCCAGCCTGACCATCTATAACGCATCAAGTTCCCATTATACGCTTACGGCAATGACTTACGTGGCCCTGTTGATACCGGTGGTTCTGGCCTACATAGCCTACGTCTGGCACCAGATGGACAAAAAGAAGCTCGAGGCATCCGAGGTCGAAGGCGCCGAGGCCTCCGAAAGTTATTAGAAAGGAGAAATGAAATGCAGGCACTTCTTGTTGCATTATGGATCGTGACCATAGTTGTATCGCTCAAGGGATCTTTAATACTTCTGAAAAAGACGGATCTCTTGTAGACCAGGTTAACGCTGAGATAAGCCCGGGCCTGTCTCCTTATAGAGAGACGGGCCCTTATACCAATTTCCCGGGACTTAATGAAACCCCCTTTGATTTTCTCCAGGCCTTCTCGTGCTTGAGCTTTCCGGCCTTTCCATTGTAGCATGGGAGCATTCCCGGTCTGTCCCCAATTTGTGCCACAGGCAAGGAAGGGGTTTTCACCACAAGGAAGCCAACTTCAGTCGCAGTCAAGCCGCTGTGATTGGCAATGTCTGTATCCGGGAAGAATTTAAAACTTGCACAGCGGCCTGGTGAACCTTGAAAGAAATGTACTGATCCTTGCCCTTCTTCGTCCAGGGACAAACTTGGTATACTCCCTTGTAGCATTTATGGAAAATACTTGTTATTTTTTCCCAGCGTCTTATCCAATGTCTTAACTCAAAATGCACCTGCTCCAAGGCTTATTTTCATAACGATTGGGCGACTAGTTTACATCTGCAGGTTTGATTCCCGGTTAATGGCAGGTTGTAATCATCTTAAACCAGACGCCACTTATTCAGAGGAGATAACCATAAACATGGAACCACAGATCCTGACCCTGGACATGCTGAAGGTTTTCGGCCTTCTTTCCGCAGCCATACTTGTTTTTGTCTTCGACTGGCTGCGGGTGGATATAGTAGGCATTCTTATCATGATACTTCTTCCCCTGCTGGGAGTGCTCAGTGCAGAGGAGGCCACTGCCGGGCTCAGCTCCAATGCCGTGGTTTCCATAATCGCCGTCATGATAATAGGTGCAGGTCTTAACCGGACCGGGGTCATGGACGTGCTGGCAAAGAAGATCATAAAAATCGCTGGAAAGAGCGAAACCCGGATCATGGTGGTGATCTCGGCCACGGTTTCATTCATCTCCAGCTTCATGCAGAACATAGGTGCAGCAGCCCTTTTTCTTCCTGCAGTTTCCAAGATAAGCCAGCAGCTCAGGGTCCCGATTTCCAGGGTACTCATGCCCATGGGCTTTTCTGCAATCATCGGCGGCTGTCTGACGCTGGTGGGATCCAGCCCCCTTATCATGCTGAATGATCTCATGGGGTCTTGGTGGCAGAATAACCTCCAGCTCCTTAAAGGGATGGAGTTTATCCCTCTGGGGCTGTTTAGCGTCACCCCTGTAGGCCTTGCCCTGCTCGCAGGCGCGCTTTTTTACTTCGCTGTCCTGGGAAGATTCATTCTTCCTTCCTCACAGGTCCAGCAGGGCAGGCAGACCCTTTCTTCAAAAAGAGTCAGGCAGATATACGAATCAAAGCTGGATCATGCGGCACTCAGGGTCCCTGCAGATTTCAAGCCGCAAAGCCTCAAGGATCTTAGAATGGGACCTCGCTTCAACGTCACTGTGGTGGCCATCGCCAAGGCATCCGACCAAGAAGAGACAGACCTTTCTCCCACCAGGGACTCTATTGTAGGGCCCGGGGACCTTGTGGCAGTCATATCCTCAGAGGAAAATATCCGAAGACTTGAACAGGAACTGAACTGGAAGCTGGAGGATATCGAGGATAAGTTCACCAGGAAACTTATCAGTGCAGATCACGGCATTGTGCAGGGCATCGTTCCGCCGGGCTCCTCCCTGGTAAATCATACCATGGAGGAACTTGACTTCAGGGACCGCTACAGGGTCAATGTGCTTGCTGTCTACCGGGGAGATGAGGTCATATACGAGAGGATCAACGAGCTGCAGCTCAAGGCAGGAGATGCGGTACTCCTGCTGGGTCCCTGGGAAAAACTCCGCAAGATCAGGAAAAATCTGGAGCTTGTGTTCACAGAGGAGCTTAAGGGTGAGGAAACGGTTCCGGAAAAGGCAGTACCTGCTCTATGCTGCCTGGCAGTTGCGCTTATCCTTGCAATGGTCTTTCATGTAAAGCTTTCCATAGCGCTCTTTACCGGTGCCATCGGCATGGTGCTTTTCAAGGTCCTTTCCATAGATGATGCGTATCTTTCAGTGGACTGGATGACCATATTCCTTCTTGGAGGACTGATTCCCCTGGGAACAGCCTTTGAAAAGACAGGGGCCGCAAGCTACATGGCCATGAAGATAGTAGGAGCCGCAGGTGAATTTTCAACAGTCAGCCTTCTCCTGATAGTGGGGATACTGACCTCATTTTTCTCCCTTGTTGCTTCAAATGTTGGGGCAACGGTGCTCATGGTGCCCCTTTCCATGAATCTGGCCCTGCAGGCGGGCATAAACCCCATCCTTGCAGGCCTGACTGTGGGAATCGCGGCATCAAACACCTTCATCCTGCCCACCCACCAGGTTAATGCCCTGATCATGCGCCCGGGAGGCTACAAGACCAAGGATTATGTCAAGGCAGGTACCGGTATGACCATCCTTTACCTGGCCATCATGATAACAGTGATCTGCCTGCTGTATTGAGGGTTTTTAACTGAAAAAAGAGAAACCATGAACGCAGTTGCCGGGATAAACTGTCCGGCAGCCGGACTTCAGGTACTGGTTCCGCCCTTCATGGACTGGAGAATCATCAGGGCCATTCGCTTGACCTTCATGGAACTGTCATCAAGAAAGGGCAGTACATCCTCGGGCCCCAGGCAGTCAAGCTCGGCCAGGCGCTCAAGGGCCATTGCCCTCACCTCCGAACTCTTGTCCTTGAGGAGCTCCCGGTATATCCCCTCGTTTTCAGGCCTCTTGTCGAGCTGACCCAGGAGAACCAGGACATCCAGGCGCAGAACGCTGTCTTCAGACTCAAGTTCTGCCTTGTAGATGGCTGCCACCTCGTCCTCCTTGTCCTTGAAGCGCCAGAGGTTGAAGAGAATTGCCCGTTTCTGGTCAAAGGAGCAGCTCTTGATCCTGTCTGCCAGCAGCCCCATGAGCCGACTGTCCTTTAGATTGCAAAGAGCGCTTACTGCAAGCTCCTGTATCTCTGCCTCCGGCTCGTACATGCACTCGATCAGGGGAAGTACCGCAGCAAGGTTTCCCTCCCAGCCCACGGCCATTATGGCCCTGGTCTTGAGATCAGGGTCCCCTGAGGAAATGTCCGAGATGAGCTTGCGGTTGAGTGACTGGGGGTCATCCAGGAAAGGGCCTATGACGGCAAGGTGTATGGCTGCCTGGTCCCTGAATTCATCCGGCTCGGACTCATCCTTCATGATATCGTAGAGAGGCCAGTAAATCTCTTCCTTGGCAACGCTACCCAGGAGAAGAATGAGCTCCTTCCGAAGTTCCAGGTCTCCCGCCTTGAGGGCCCGGAGAAGAAGGGCCACAGCCTTTTCCCTTTCTTCCAGGATACGGCCGGGATTTTCAATATAATACCTTGCCTGTTCCAGCAAGCGCTGGTTGGAATCAAAGGGGATGACAGAACGCATCAGCTTCTGACGTCGAACTCCAGATCGAATTTCAGGTCCCTGTCCCTGGAGACAAGGCTGATGGCAAGGGTGCCTACTTCCGTAACCCTGGCCTGGAGAGTCACGGGAATGACGGTTCCAGGCTCAACGCCCGGGGCTTCAAGCTCTGTTTTTAAGGTGCTGACCTGTTCTATGGTGTCCTGCCAGTCCTCGATGATATCCCCGGGTTTGTCTTCGGGCCTTTCATTGGAGCCCAGAAACATGAATTCAACCTCCTGGCCCACCAGAAGGCCGAATTCCTTTTCAGGAATATCGACCACAGAGCCCTCTTCCAGGCCCTTTGGAACAACGCAAAGGGCCTTTATCTGAGGAGGCATGCCAGGTACTGCCAGGGCCGCTGATTCAAGTCCTATATAGTAGGATCTCGGCACACCGCTTTTTATCTTTATGCCTTCACCAAGCTGGACAAGACCGAAATGGGCAGCCCCCCTGGACACGGCAAGGTCAAGATCGATACCCAGAAGCTCCACCGGGGGCTCTGCCCTGCCTTCTGCCCAGCTGGATATGACAGACATTATCCTTTCCCTCAGTACCCGGGCCTTGAAGACACCCCCGTTAAAGAGCACTGCAGTGGGAATTGCAGGCCCTTCCTGTTCAAGGCTTGCAGAGGCTGCTTCTGAATTCAGGAACCTGGCCAGGTGCCTGGTAACCGCGGTATCAGCGGCATAGGGAAGGCCCAGTTCCTGAAGACCTGCCTTTTGTCTCTCCATTGGAACGTCTGTAATGGCACATTCCGGGAAAAATCCCTTCAGGATGACTTCCACCACCTGTTCCCTGGTAAGCTCTGTCCTGATGGTGCCGCCTACAAGCCCGGTGCCCCGACCCGGTATAACCACCGGCACAGACTCCAGGTCCGGGTCCTCCAGGAGCTTTTCCTTTGCCAGGCGGACGTTGTTCCACAGGGCCTGGAACTGGTGCTGGTCAAGCTTGTTACCCTTGGCCTTGAGCTCTTCGGAAAGAGTCCAGGTAAGGGTTAGATCCATGTTGTCGCCGCCTAGAAGGAGGTGGTCTCCCACTGCGAGCCGCTCAAGAAACAGCTGGTTGTCTCTGCTGGAAACCTGGATGAGGCTGAAGTCACTGGTTCCACCTCCGATGTCCACCACCAGGATAATGTCTCCAGGCTCCACCTGCTTTTTCCATTCATCTCCCTGGAGATGCAGCCACGAGTAAAAGGCCGCCTGCGGCTCCTCAAGAAGCACCACATCCCCTAGGCCTGCCGAGACAGCAGCCTTTACGGTGAGATCCCTTGCCACAGCATCAAAGGAGGCCGGAATGGTAATGTAGACGTCCTGGTCTTCCAGCTTCTGACCTGTCTTTTTGCCAAGACCATGGTTCCAGGCCGCCTTGAAATGTCTCAAGTACGTGGCCGTAGCCACTACCGGCGACATCTTTTTGCAGTCGGGGGCGGCGTCAAGTGGGAGAATGGGCGCAAGCCTGTCCACGCCGCGGTGACAGAGCCAGCTTTTTGCAGAGGAGACAAGCCTGCCCGGGACCTCTGCTCCCCTGACCCTGGCCCACCTGCCCACTACCCTTTCACCAAAGGGGTCCCAGGGCATTACAAGCCCGCCGCCTTCCCTTTCCTGTTCTGTGGGAAGATATATAAAGGAGGGCAGCAGTTTATGCTCCTTAACCTCGCCGGGGGCCTCTATCTGCGGGCAGGGAAATATCTCTATCCCCGGGGACACAGAATCCCCGGAGGCGCCTTCCATATCTATGTAGGAGAGGACACAGTTCGTGGTCCCAAGATCAATACCTATTACGAATCGTGACTTTGGCTGGTTCATTTCTCTTTAACTGCCTGTTTCAGGAGACTTCCACCTCTGCAGGTGCTAGTATGTCTGTCTTTTCCTTCCCGGTCCACCTGGGAAGGTCCACACGGGTAAACCTCCATCCGCTGTGACGGATGACGCCCTTGAAAGGCGGGCTGCCGTGGACATTTCCTATCAGCCTGATCCTGGAAGGATCAAAATCTTCCTCGATCTCCACCTCGGTCCCCTCAGGGGCATCCAGGACAGGTTTGAGCCCCAGGGCATCATTAAGAGCAGCCCTGCAGCCCCTGTGGACTTCCCGTACGGCTGCACCTATCTGTGCATCATCATAGGGCTCGATATCTTCCTCAAGAAAATCTATGAGCCGACCCTCCCTCTGAAGAAGCCCAAGGAGCTGGACCACGGCTATCTCCTTTGGGTACAGCTCTTCTGCCTCCTCTTCCTCTGTTTCAGTCAGGGCCTCCTGCCCGCCTTCTTCCTCGGCGGCCTTACCCTCTGCTGATTCTTCTTCCTCTGTGCCGGCCTCTGGTGCTTCCTTTATAAAACCGGCAATGGTCATGGCAAAGATGAGCCAGACACCCAGGGGACCTGCCCCCAGCACCCAGCCTTCCCAGGAATTGGGATTCAAGAATTCCTGGTGGAAATACAAGAAGGCCCCTGTGCCTGCATTGACAATTGCAAAGAAGAAGAAAGAAGTCCAAAGTACCGTACTTTTTATGTTTTTTTCATCCATTTTGCCCAACCTGCCGTTTCTGGGAGATTTTCCGGCCCTTTCTGCCGGGAGAATAATTATCCCATATTTTGCAATTCAAATGTGTGACAAAACCAGTTTCTATAATATTTCAGATGGTTACCAGCATTTTATTTGAGTGTGTTCATGGCCCCAAAAGTGCTGATCAATACCATTTTATTATCTCTGCCACTTGAAGTGCAAAATTCAGGATTATCATCCAGGGGACAATAATCACAAATGAAGCGATTGTCGAGATGGCACCATTAAACCCTCAGCTAAAAGGTAGGGAGCATTTCCAGTTTGTCCCCAGACGAGAGATGGCAAGGAAGGCGCATTTCTTTCAAGGTTCACCAAGCCGCTGTGCAGATTTCAAATTCTTCTCGAATACAGACATCGCCAAACTCAGCGACTTGACTGCGGCTGAAGTTGGCTTCCTTGTGGTGAAACCTTTCAAGAAACACGCCTTCCTTGCCAGTGGCACAAATGGGGAACAAACTGGGAATGCTCCCAAAAGGTACTGGTGCAGGTTTTCCTTATGATTCATGTACGTCTGGCAGATGGATTGAAAACGGCAGGGCCTTCATGGGAACATGATAATTTCAAGCTCCGGCACCTCAAGATCCAGGAACATGCCCCTGCTTTCCCCTCTTGAAATACCACGGGTGAGTAATTTCATGGCTACTGCCGCCTGTAATACAGCTGCAGCACCTGCAGTAAATGAAAAAACTGCCTCAGGCCTGTCCCGGTCCCTTTCATGCCGGCTGCCGCCCGGGTAAAGACTTTGGAATATCTTTTGGCCGACCGTTTCAACTGCAACCTGGGCACATAGTCCGGAAACAGCCCCAAATATCAAGGGGATCTCTAGTTTCCTGCATATTTCCGAAAGGGCCTTTCGGGATGATATGCTGTCCAGGCAGTCCAGGCAAAGGTCTGCACCCCTGAAACAGCTGGCAGATTCTTCCAGCCGCCTTGTGACAGGCACGAAGTCGGCAGCTGGATTTATACCTGAAAGCCCTTCTGCCAGCACCTCTGCCTTATACCTTCCAATTGTACGGACTGATGAGAATGACTGCCTGTTCATGTTTGATTCCTGGAACCTGTCAGGATCAATAAGCACCATGTATCCGATTCCAAGGCGGGCAAGGAGCACTGCAGCATTGCCTCCTATTCCTCCGCAGCCGGCAACTACCACCCTTGAAGACAAGAGCCTTAGCTGCTCATCAGGGCTCAGGAGCCCTTCATGCCTGTGGAGCCGAAGAGGCCAGATTCCCCTGGAAAGTGCTGCCCTTTCCACCTCCATCAAAGAACAGCCAAGATCGGCTGCAGCATTCCGGGCAGCCTCAAGATGAAGCACCCCACCCCTTGATGCCTCTTCCAAAGATCCAATCTGCCTTGGGGTAAGCTTCACCTGCCTCAGCCTCCCCCTACCGCCGGAAATACAGCAAGAATATCTCCTTCTGACAAAGCCCTGTCCAGGGAGGCGTGGCGGGAATTTACCATGATGATACCTGCCTTGCCGGCATCTATACCAAGGCTTTCCATAACCCCGGAAGGAGTGATTCCTGCTTCTAAATCAAGTATCTTGTCACGAAATCTCCCCTGCCTGAAGGCTCCAAAGAGCCTGACCCTTACCTTCATTGAAACAGGGCTCAGAAATCCCAGAATTCATCTATCTCCCGGCCGCTGAAATCCCAAGTGGCGTTATGGGGGGAGACGGCCTCCAGGGAAAAGAATTCAGGCAGCCTGTCATGAGCACTTGTAAAGCCTGCCTGCATGTTGAACTGCCGTTCTGTCTTGAGAATCCTTTTGCCCAGGGCAGTCACGTCATCTGCCGTAAGTGAGGTCCCAAACCTTGCATTTATCATGTCCACAAGGGCAGGAAGGCATCTTTCATCATCCAGGATGGCAAATGCAGTAAAAATACACATACCTGTTGAGTCCACTGCAGCAGTTGCAATCTGGAGATTCCTTGAAAGCTCAACCTGTCCTTGCTTTGACAGGGGATCAACGTGTCCGCCGCTGTTCAGCAGGTTCGTGGCAATGGTATAGCCTGCGGTATGATCAGCGCCCATGGTAGATGTGGCATATGTTATGCCGATGCCCTTGACGGCCCTTGGATCATAGGCGGGAATGGCCTGGTTCTTGACAACCGGAACCCTGGTGACGCCGAAGGTCTTTCCAACTGTTCCAGCACCGCAGCCGATTATCCTGCCCAGGGGAGTGCCCTTTGCCACCTCTTCCCTGAGAATTCGCAGTGCCTCTTTGCCGTTTCCGAAATCCAGTATGCCGGCCTCCATGGCAACGCCCATTGCCACAGATGTTTCTATGGTGTCTATACCGATATCATCCATTAAATGGTCGGCTTCTGCTATTATATCGAGATCATCAACACAGCAGTCAGCGCCCATTGCCCAGATGGATTCGTATTCAAAGCCCGAGGTAAGGTACTTGCCGTTCTTGTCGTTGTATACCTGCGAACACTGTATTACGCATCCCTTATGGCAGAAATGCTTGACCTTGCCCCCGCGCTTTTTGATGAGCTCGTGCATGGTCTCTCCCGAAATGGCATCATGGCCTTCGAACTGCCCCTTGGTAAAGTTCCTGGTAGGAAGGGCCCCGGCCTCGTTCACAACGTTTATGAGGATATCCGTGCCGTATTCTCCAAGGGTCTGGCTCACAGGGTGTTCCAACAGGGCCTTTGCAAAGGTGCGGCTTGCCTTTTTAAATGTCTCCGGGTCGGCAAGGGGGATAGTGCTGTCTGCGGGATCAATGGCAATGAACTTGATTCTCTTTGAACCCATTACCGCACCCAGGCCTCCGCGGCCGTGGGAGCGCAGCTTTCCGTCCGGGTCCTTTACGGATATGTTTGCTGCCAGCAGAAGCATCTCTCCTGCCGGACCTATGGTAATGACCCCGTGCTGCTGACCCAGGCGGCTGTGAACCGTGTCTACAACCTGAAAGTTTCCCTTGCCCACAAGCTCTGTCTCTTCCGAAATGGTCACACCCTGAGGGGTGACATGAAGGCTGTACCACTTGTCCTCCTGGGGCTTTCCCTCAATGACAAGGGCCTTGCAGCCCAGCCGTGCAAGCATCTGGGCAGCAGTGCCCCCGGCATTTGATTCCTTTATGGTGCCCGTTAGCGGGCTCTTGGCACCGCAGGAAAGCCTCCCTGAGTTTGCTGCAACAGTTCCTGAAAGAAGACCGGGTGCGAACACCAGCTTGTTGGAAGCACCCAGAGGATGACAGGACGGATCGACCTCTGCAGCAACTATTTCAGAAGTAAGCCCCCTGCCGCCAAGAGCTGCCCAGGCGGCAGGCACTTCTTCGATACTGGTAAAAAGATTTGTCATGTTTACGCGAAAGATTCTGTCCTTCATGGGCAATGCCTCCATCCATTTTACGATTTTGTCATGGTGCTGGCTGAGTGAAAACACAGCTTTACAAGGTCCCTGATTACAATTATAGAAGAGTAGACAGGTTTTGTCAGCTATGTATGCGAACTAACAGGTTCATTCACAAACCGGCCGTTGAAGCAGACCCTACAGATGGACAAAACGGGTTACAGCCTTTTACTGTAACCCGTTTTTTTTGACCATGGTCATTCCATGGCTGAAAAAATACCTGGAGGATCAAACCCGGTAGGATCAATATGAACTCAAACCCTTTAAAACTGACTCCATTTCAGCAGGTCATTGCAGGCCTTGTACTGGGCATACTGACCGGCATATTCTTCGGAGAGCCTGCGGGCAAGCTGGATATTGTCGGCAACATCTACATAAAACTCCTCCAGATGACGGTCATTCCCTATATCATGGTTTCTCTCATCGGGGGACTTGGCCGCCTTGATCTCGGCATGGCAAAACTCGTTGGAATACGGGGCGGCTCCCTTATACTTTTCCTTTGGGCAACAACTGCCCTCACCCTGGTCTTTCTTCCCCTGGCATATCCCACATGGACAAATGCCTCCTTTTTCAGTACCAGCATGATAGCTGAACCCAAGCACATAAATTTCCTGGATCTTTACATACCGGCAAATCCCTTCTATGCCATGGCCAATACCATTGTGCCGGCAATAGTCGT
This sequence comes from Deltaproteobacteria bacterium, assembly GCA_027028245.1. Lineage (GTDB taxonomy): Bacteria > Desulfobacterota > Dissulfuribacteria > Dissulfuribacterales > QOAL01 > QOAL01. Next base: position 4,338 of record JALVJO010000205.1, on the reverse strand, counting down.
CTTCAGCATCTTCCTGGGGGTAGCACTTATTACCGTTGAAAAGAGATACGGGTTCATCCTCAGCATGAAAAATCTCACGGATGCCCTGATGAAAATGGCATCTGTGGTGGCAAAACTTGCACCCATAGGAATATTTGCCCTTTCGGCTGCAGCAGCAGGGACACTTCGTATTGAAGAACTAAGCAGGCTCCAGGTCTACCTCTGGGTCTACATGGCCGCATGGACGGTTCTTGCATTCTTCACCCTGCCCATGCTTGCGGCAAGGGGGACGCCCTTTTCCTACAAAGAAGTCTTCAGGGTGGCCAGGCTGGCCATGGTTACAGCCTTTGCCACGGGTACTGTCCTGGTTGTCCTGCCCATGATAGCAGAAAAGACCAAGGAGCTTCTGGAAAGGCGCGGCATGAAAAATGACACTGCTGTTTCTGCCATTGATGCACTGGTCCCCACTGCATACAGCTTCCCAAGCGTGGGCACCGTCCTGGGCATAGGTTTTGTGCTCTTTGCTGCCTGGTTCATCGGCTCACCCCTGAGTGTTTCTGACTATCCTTCCTTCTGCATCCTGGGAATACTGACGGCCTTTGGATCAATGGCAGTGGCCATACCATTCATGCTCGACTTCTTCAAGCTGCCTGCAGATCTCTTCCAGTTGTATCTGCTGGGAAGCGTCTTCACCATGCGCTTTGCCACGGCCATGGCGGCAATGCACGGGGTGGTCATCTGCCTCCTGGGTGCCTGTGCCATGATGAACCGCCTCAGCTGGCGAAGGATGCTTGAGACAGCCGGCATCGGCTTGGGCATAACCGCTGCTGGAATGATTGGCCTCGGCTTCGTCCTGACAAGGGCCATACCATACGAGTACACAGGCTACAGGGACCTGATCACCATGGAGCTTCTCGGCCCCGAGGTTAAGGTCAACAATGAAGCTAATCCGAAGCCCCTTTCAGAAGACCAGCTTCCAATGCCCAGGCTCCAGGTAATAAAGGCCCGGGGCGTGCTTCGGGTGGGTTATGCCAGGGACCGGCTGCCCTTTGCCTTCAAGAATGCAAAGGGACAGATCGTGGGCTATGACATGGAACTTGTGCACAACCTGGCCCGGGACCTGGGCGTCAGCCTTGATGTGGTCAGGATTGAGATGCCTGAGGTGGAAAAAGAACTGGACAGCGGCCGGATTGACATGGCCGTAGGCGGTATCAGCATAAGCCCGCAGAGGGCGCTTCGTTTCACCTTTTCCACAAGCTATCTTGACGAATACCTGGGCCTGGTGGTACCGGATTACAGGCGTAATGAATTTTCCTCTTACGACAGGATCCTTGAGATGGAGGGCTTGAAACTGGCGGTTACACCCTTCAGGCATAAGGAAGGGGCGGGACAGCGCCTTTTTCCAAATGCAGAGCTTGTGGTGGTTAAATCCCCCAGGACGTTTTTCAGGGGCGAACTTCCTGAAGTGGATGCCATGATTTACACGGCCCAGACGGCTACTGCATGGACCCTGGTATATCCCAGGTGGTCGGTTGTTGTACCAAAGGGTCTTGATTATGAATGCCCGGTTGCCTTTGCCCTTCCTGACAACCAGGTTCAATGGCGCTGGTTTGTAAATACATGGCTGGATTCTGCTACAAAGGCAGGTATAGGCCAGCAAGCCTATGAATACTGGATTCTCGGCAAGCAGAAAAAACAAAAGGGCAAAAGGTGGTCTGTCATCAGCAATGTCCTTGGATGGACCGACTGAAATACCCCTCTAATAATCTTCAGACAGGTAAAAGAAAGGCAGGAAAAAATGGAAAAATATGTAGCACACGGCTGGATACTCTACAGGCCCGACAGCGGGCTTATCAAGCAGGAATCATACGAGATAGACCGCCTGATGGAGACAGCTCCCAGGTACGGGTACAAGGTCGAGGTGGTCAATCCGGATGAACTCTCCTTTTTCATAGGGATTGGAGGAAGGCCGGATCTCTTTCTCAGGGGGAAACGGGTCGATCCCCTGCCCCAGTTCGTGATTCCCCGCATGGGCTCTGCAACAAGTTATTTTGCCCTTGCGGCACTGCGGCATCTGGAAAAACTGGGCATCTACAGCCTCAACTCTTCCCATGCAGTAGCCCTTGCCCAGGACAAGCTGCTGCAGCTACAGAAACTGTCAGACGCCGGGCTTCCTGTTCCAAAGACCATACTGGTCCAGTTCCCGGTAAACATTGATCTCATAGAGAAAGAGATCGGCTTCCCTACTGTGGTCAAGACCAGGGTTGGTACACAGGGAAGCGGTGTACATCTTTGCGAAACGCGCCAGGCCCTGAATGACCTCCTGCAGTTCGTTCAGGCCAACAATCCTCACGCAGAGCTGTTTCTTCAAAAATTCCTGCCCGAGAGCAGGGGCCGCGACGTAAGGGTGCTCTCTGTTGGCGGCCTTATAGTAGGTGCCATGGAAAGAAAGGCTGCCGAAGGCTTCAAGTCAAACTATTCACAGGGAGGCAGTGCAGTACCCTTTGAATATGGCCTTAAAAACGAGCTTTCCGTATCGGACACCATGAAGGTGCTGGACATGGACATGGCAGGGCTGGATTACCTCTATGACGATGAAATAGGCATGAGAATACTGGAGGTCAACTCTTCCCCGGGTTTTGAGGGGCTGGAAAACACCTGCGGCGTGGACGTGGCAGCAGCAGTATTCCGCTTCCTGGATGTAAAGCTCAAGATCTCGAACAAGTACAAGGCCCGGCTTCTCGGCTGGAAAGAGCCTGCAGAATGCATTGAATAAGCATGTCCTGAAAAGGGAGCATACCCCGGTTAGTCCCTGGAAGAGGAAGGGCAAAAAAGGCGTATTTCTTTCAAGGTTCACCAAGCCGCTTTGCAGATTTCAAATACTTCGCAGATACAGACATCACCAATCTCAAGGGTTTGACTGCGGCTGAAGTTGGCTTCCTTGTGGTGAAACCTTTCAAGAAACACCCCTTCCCTGCCAGTGGCACAAACAGGGGACCAACCTGGAATGCTTCCTCCTGAAAATGTCCTGCATCTTTTCAGCCAGGGGCTTTTATAGGAACCACTGACTGAAACATCCCTGCTTGATCTCTTCTGGCTGCTTTCCAGGTTTCTTATCTCGCCTTCTTTCCCGGAGATTTTCCTGCCTTTCCAGGCTTGTCCGAACCCTTCTTCCCCTTCACAAAGGGCTTTTCAAGTCTTTCCTTCCAAGTTGAATCTATCTTGTAGATATATCCCCCTGCCCTGACAAGACAGGTCTTGTCCTTGCTGGAACAAGAGCCTATTTCCACCCTTTTCTCAGCTCCGGATTCAAGCCGGCACGTGAAGACAGCCTGTGCCTTCCCCGCCCTGGAAAACCCGGCCTTTTCAGCAGCTGAAGGAGGCTCGATATCCCTGGCCCTGAGGGGAATGATGGAGGAAAGATACTGCCTGGCCTCCTCCCAGGACTTTTCCATGACCTTTGTGCCTGTTTCAAACCTCCACGCTTTCTTTTTTCCGCCGGTCTTTTCAGCGGCCGTGGCATTATCATCCTTACCGTCTTTTCCTGTATCTGATTCAATCCTTGATAATTTCCAGCTGGTGTTTGAAGATTCGTAGGAACAGGTATCAACGGCGTCGGCAAATGCAGAAATCACATCCAGATCCACCCAGGGCTCAAGGCTCAAGGCCTTTTCAGGCTTGCTGGACCAGATATCAAAGACCGAGAAGATATCCCTTGATACAAGATAAACCTTGTCGGACCCAGTGGATCTTACGAAACACGAGCCCCAGTCCGGACCCTTCATGCCTGCCACAATTGAGACCACGGTCTTTCCATCTTGTTTCAGGCTTATTTCAAGACCCTGTCCTTCCTGAAGGCCGAAGGTGGACAGGTGTTTTTTGCCCTTTGCCCTCAACTCGCCCTGCAGCCCGTTTAGTAATCCGATAAGCCTTTCCACCTTGGATTTCTTGGCCGGGGCCTGGAACTTTTCTCCTTCCCTTTCCAGTGTCACCTTCCATCCGTCCTTGTCCAGTTTGAGCATCAGGACCTTTTCAGGATGAGACAGAACCCTTGCCTCAATGGTCTTTATATTCTTTGTTTGAAACCTTCCGGCAACCTGGGAATAAAGATCCGCCATCCTGGTCTTTTGAGGCTGCTTCACATAATACCAGGCAGCCACAGCTGCAATGAAAAATACGGCCAGAATAACAAGCTGGTTCTTTTTCATGGTTCAAACCTCCTGGATCAGGCTGGAACAGGTCCCTGACACCTGCTTCTTTTCTTTTTCCTTCTCACTGCCCTGAGTACACCGAAAGCCGTCCATAAAACAGGGGCGGCAAACATGGCAAAGAGCTTCCAGAGAAGTTTTTCCCTTGAGC
>JALVJO010000204.1 GCA_027028245.1 Deltaproteobacteria bacterium | reverse complement strand
ACAAGGCCCAGCTTGGGATTGAGCTGCTCGGTCTGGCCAATTGCGCCCTCATAAAAGTCTGCACTGGCCCCCAGGACTACGGTGCAATCAGATATTAGATGGATTCGAGGATATGCATACAGGTTTGTCTGGTGGATGATGTCCCTTTTGGACATGCCCCCAGAGGGGCCAAAGGCGTGTATAATCTCCTGGTTGGTCTTGAACCAGCCTGCGCCGCTCACAAGGTTGAACCGTACATCACGGTACAAGTGTTGAATCTCTGCCAAAAACCCCTTCTCCTTGTCTTTTATGGAATAGCCTGAGAAGAGCCTGGTATCCCAATCAGTGTCTGCCAGTATCAGTGAAGCAAGAAGGGTTGATGACGGCCTGAACCCGTATCTCATACCCAGGCGCAGGGAATTTCTCTTTTCGTCATCCCTGAGATCAGGGAAGTAACTGTCAGGATCAAAACGGAGGAACAAATCCCCCTTGTTTATCCTTGAATAGCGGTATTCAGCCTGAAGATTCAGGGATGGAGCAAGGGCCGACTGTACAAACACGTTGTAGATATCGTGGTGCTGATCATGGTTTTGACGGAAGCCGTTGGTCTGGTAATGAAACTGGCCAAGGCTGTAGGAAAATTTCTCTACAAGGCCGGCCTGAACCACCTCATCCCCCCATGTGCCCCTTGAGCCTGCAAGGCCGTTGGCCTGGAGTGCAAGGCGGTCCGACATGAAGAGCGGGCTGTATTCATTGTAAGAAGGCAGGGACGGGCCTGTATCCGTGTAGATAAAATGCTTGCTCTCGGCAAGATGGGGCTGGACAGGAGTAATGTTTACAGTCTGGAGGAGCTGGGAGCGAAGAAGTTCGCTGACCCTGGCGATCTCGTGTCTTGGAAGAGACGAATAAGAATCGGCCAGGAAACGGTGGGCTGGGTATGAGCCGGGATCATAGTCCAGGGATTTCCATCCTTCCAGCAGTGCCAGCTGGTCAAAGCCGAGGTCGTTGTAGATCCTGGCCAGACTCGTGCTCCTGCTCCCCAGGTCCTGGTCCAGGAGAAGGCGCGAGCGGTAGACTGCCCGGTTGTCATTGAGTTCTATTGATTTCTGGAGATCCTCCAGTGCCTCTATCGGCCTGTTGATGCTCTGCTTGAGAATGGCCTGGTAAAACCACGGGGTTGGGTCTTTTGGATCAAGTTCACGGGCCATCAGGAATTGTGCCGCTGCCTTTTCCGGCCGGCACTTTGCGTAATAGGCCTTTCCAAGATAGCTTCTTATAAGTGAGTTGCCAGGATCAAGGGCTGCCGCGATCTCCAGTTCAACAAGGCCCCTTTCCAGGTCGCCGGTCTTGATCCTGGCAAGGCCAAGACCAAGCCGGGAAGAGGGATCTGCAGGCTCCATGCTTATGGCCCTCTTAAATGCCTCAAGGGCGTCATCCGTATCGAGGCATGCCAGGAAGGCATAACCAAGCACGGACTGGGAGCGGGCATTGCCAGGATCAAGGGCTGCAGCCTTCCTGGCAGCATCGAGGGACCGGCCCACATCCCCCACGCAGAGCCATAGTTCAGACAGTCTGGCCCATGCAAGGCTGCTCTGCGGTGAAGATACCACTGCCTTCTGGAGCACGGCCAAGGCCCTTTCCGGCTTAAACACTGCCTGCAGGGCATAGGACCTGGCAATCATGGCTGCAACAGATCCAGGCCCGGAAGACACTGCCTGTTCCGAGAGGGCAAGGGCCTCCTGTTTCCTATTAAGGGTAACGGCCATGATTGCCTTGAGCGCCAGGGCCGGAGCAAATCCGGCCCTCAATTCGATGGCTCTGTCAAGGTGAATACCGGCCCTGTCTGACTGTCCTACAGCCAAGTACATGCTGGCAAGTAGTACCTGGGCCCAGGGATCGTTCCGGCCAGCCTTCAGCTGGGAAAGTATCTCAATCGCCATTGGCACCTTGCCGTCCCTGTAAAGGGCCACTGCCCTGTCAATACCAGCCTTGCCAAGGTCTTTGAGACCCTTCAAATCCAGTATTGACGGGTAATAAAGGGCCCACTGCACTGCATCTTGAGGATGCACGAGGACCCGGCCCACGGGGGCTCTGCCTTTGGCTGCCATGGCACTCTGGTTATGCCCGAGGATAATGCTGCCGAACTCATTGCTTGCCCTGACCCGGCCGCTGAATACGGTGATATCAGCCTTGTGCCTGTGCACACTCATTGTGAATTCTGTTCCTTCTATGGCAGCATTGACAAAAGGCGTTGAAATCTGGAGGCTGCGGGGAAACCGGCTGAAAAAATGTGCGACCCCTTCAAGGAGTTTCATAAAAGTGGCAGGGCCCTTTTCCGCCCCTGAAACTGCAAGGGAGGTCTTTTCGCCAAGCCGGACAACAGCGTCATTGGAAAGAAGCAGGGTTGCCCTGCTGTTAAGGCCTGTACGCACCACGTCTCCGGCATTGATACGATCATGGAGTCTGGCAGCGTGCCATGTGACGAGGCCTGCCTTCTTTATGCTGACCTCACCCTGCAGGGACACGAGTTCTGCAACCCATTGGCCTGTGCCTTGCTGGTTTTTGGAGGCACACAGATAAGAGGGCACAAGAATAGGTTCAATAAATATAATTAGAATACTCAATATGAACCCAATATTCTTATACATAAAACCTTACATCCAAGCTCCACCAGATTTTTCCAAATCGGGGCCTACCCAGGCTACCCGCACATTAAAAGGTGAGATGGCTACTTTCGATCCAGCTTGATGATGCCGGTCCAATCATCCGGTGGGGGGGTTTTCAAATAGGTCATACAATATCCCAGATAGAACCGGGCCGGGCCATCCTCTCCGCATTCCCTGAAGGCCCTGGCAGCTTCCTGCCATTTTTTATCCCTGAAATCCCGCAATGCCCGGACAAACAACTCGCACAGCCGCATCTGGAATAGTGTTGAATCTTCCACTGTGCTTATAATCTCGTATATCACAACTGGAATGGATTTGCCAGCCAAAAGAAAGGTGCCAAGCTCCCTGGTAAGGAGGCCGCTGGCATTATCCAACACCTCCGCCGAGGCCAGGATGCGTGTCCCCAGGTATTTATTCAGCCCCTCTATCCTGGAAGCGGTATTCACTATATCTCCAATGGGTGTAAACTCGTAGTGATCCAGGGCCCCCAGGTGACCCAGGGCGAGATATCCGGAGTGGAGTCCGATCCTGGTGGGAAGCCGGACAGACTGGTTCTCTGCATTAAACCGTGCCGCCGCCTCCATGATCTCCAGTGCCGCCCTGGCCGCTGAGGTCTTCAGGGTACCTGCAGGCTTCGTCCCGGTCCAGATGGCCAACATGGAATCTCCCAGCACGTCGGAGACGATACCCCCATGTCTTTTGACCGGCTCAAAGATCCGTTCATAGTAACTATTCATAAGAGCGGCCAGCTTCCCCGGGTCCATATGCTCAGACAGGGTGGTATAACGTTCTGCATCTGTCATGAGGCAGATACCATAAAGCATCTGGGGAGGCCTTTTTATAAAGGCCCGATCCCGGGCAAGGCTGTTTACTACCCTTGAAGGCAGATAATGCAAAAATGCCTCGTTGATATTCCTGCGTTCAGCGCTGACCCTGATGTATTGCCACAGGACACTCAGCCCGTACGCCACCAGCCCCGGGAACAATACAGGCGTGACAAAGGGTAAAAATACTGCCCGGTTTATAAATAGGAAAAGACCTGTGAAAAGATACAAGGCGCTGGCACTGACAACAGCAAGGACGGACATGGCAGGAGGAATGAAAAAGGCGACCAGGATTATAAATGTCCCCCAGAAACAAATAACCAGGGCCTGCAGCCACTGATTTAAAGGCCGCAGCGTTTCACCTTCCAGGAGATTGGAAAAGGCAGTAGCCGCAATCTCTACGCCGCTTAGATCCAGGCCGTCTGAGCGGGTAAACACGGTATAAAAGCCGTCCTTCTGCTCAGAAGGCTCCTGCCTTGCTGCCCCGATAAATACCGCCTTGTTCTTCAGGTCAGGCAGGCATTCTCCCTTGTCTCGGCATTCAAGAACCTTGTAGCCGGGAATGATCCGGAGGGTCCCAGGCGGGCCGTAGAAGTTCAAAAAGGGGGCTTCCGGCTCCATGCAAGCCATGATTACGGCCCTTAAAAATTTCCTTTCCCCTTCTTCTCCCAGGGTACTCTGAAAGGCCAGTGCATTCAGGGCCTCCTCGGCCTGCGGACCATGAAGCAGGAGATATTGACGCAGCCTGCGGGCCAGGATTTCCACCTGCCTGTTTTTCAATGCCTCGTTCCTGTTTTCCGGCAGTTGTGGCGCCATTTCAGGGAATAACTGTCCCAAGTGGCGCAGGAATCCGTCGAAACGATTCAAGGCAGATACGTAAAGTGCCACGACTGGCAAGGTTGGAGCATCACCGGCAGCGGACTTGAAGGCCCAGAAACGATTCAGCCTTACCGGCACCTTGGGAAGGGGAAAGGGTGCTGTCGCGGCTGCACTCTTTTCAAACAGGGACAAGGGTGGAACAATCGTTTCAACCATGAGCCTGGGAGCATTGGGACCATGGACGCGATCCAGGCTGATAACCCTTCTCTTCATGTATTCAAAAAGCACCACGTTGCCCGCCCTTTTCATGGCCCGGGCAAGTAGCTTGTCTCCCGTACTGCCACGGGGTGCTGGGAAATAGATATCCATAGCTATCACCGCCACGCCCAGGCGGGACAGGCCCTCTATCAGGTCGGCATATATGGTACGGGGCCATTTTTCAGGCCTGTCTGGAAGGCCCAGCCTAGCAGCCGATTCGCTGCCCAGGTTAACGATTGCCACCTCTTGAGGAGGAGACTTTGTACCCCTGAGGGCAAACCATATGGCAAGGTCCATATCCAGGGTCGGCCGGCAGCACCATGGGCTGAATGCACAAAACAGCCCTGCCAGGCTGGTCAGGAAAGCCAGGACCACTACCCTGGCGCGCCTCAGCAGGCTATGGGCCATGTCTCCAGAGCTGCGATTTCCGAGCAGCATCGGCCTCTTCAGGCCTCCAGGCCGTATCGGTTGATTTTGTTGATAAGGCCTTGGCGTGTAAGGCCGAGGATGCGTGCAGCCTTTGAACGGTTGCCGCCCGTCTTGACAAGGGCCTCCTTTATCAGCCTGGATTCCAGCTGTTGAACCATGTCCTTGATGCTGCCCTTGCTGCGGTCATTCCAATCCTGGTCGAGCTCATTTGTGATATTAAGTGAAAGGTGCTCCTCGCGGATCTGCCTGCCGCTTCCAGCCAGGATGACAGCCCTTTCGATCTCATTTTCAAGCTGCCTGATGTTACCAGGCCAGTCAAATCTGACAAGCAGGTCCATGGCCCTGGGACTGACGTGAAACATGGGCCTGTGGAGCTTCTTAGCCGTTTTCTTGAGAAAGTGCTCAACGAGAAGCGGGATGTCTTCCTTCCTGTGCCTGAGCGGAGGTAGAATTATGGGAAACACGTTTATCCGATAAAACAGGTCTTCCCTGAATCTACCCGCCTTTACTTCCTGTTCCAGGTCCCTGTTTGTGCATGCAATTACCCTTACATTTACCTTGCGATACCTGTTGCCGCCCACGGGCCTGATCTGGCCTTCCTGCAGGACCCTCAGCAACTTTACCTGGAGAACCGGGCTCATCTCTCCTATTTCATCTAAGAATATGGTACCCCTGTCTGCGATCTCAAAAAGTCCCTTCTTGTCTGCCGATGCACCTGTAAAGGCCCCCTTGACATGGCCGAAAAGTTCGCTTTCAAGTAAATTCTCAGGCAGGGCCCCGCAGTTTTCAGCCACAAACGGTCTGTTTTTCAAGGGGCCACCAAAATGAATAACCCTGGCAACCAATTCCTTTCCGGTGCCAGTCTCACCTTGGATCAATACCGTGGTGGGGGTTTCGACCACCTTGTCAATAAGTGCAAAGACACGGCGCATCGCGGCACTCTTGCCAATGATTCCTTCCCTGTTGAACCTTTCCTGTGCCTGGCAGCGCAGATGGTGGTTCTGCCTTTTCAATATGTCTGCATTGTGCTTGAGTTCCCCGTACAGGCGGGCATTTTCTATGGAAATAGCTATAGGGGTGGAGAGTATCTCAAGGACCCTGGCCTCCTTTGCCGAAAACTCCCCCTCGAGCTTATTCAGCGCGTACAAGACGCCTGTAAAGCCTTTGCGCGTCTTGAGAGGAACACAAATCATGGATCTTGTCAAAAAGCCGTTCTGGTTATCAAGTCCATCAAAGAACCTGGCATCCCTGGCCACGTTCTGAATCACCACTGTCTGGCCTTCCCTCATCACCCATCCAGCCACCCCCACGTTATCCGGGAATCTCATCTCCTTCATGAGAAGAGGATCTTTGTCCTTTTCTGGTTCGGCACTCCTGATAAAATAAAACTCCCTGTTATCCGGGTCGTGGAGCACGATGGATGCCCCTTCTATGCGAAAGGCCTGTTTTATCTTGGCAAGTATGGACCTTAGCATCTCATCCAGATCGCAGATTGCCTGGATAGAGGTAGAGACCTCGTAAAACAACGAGAAGTCATCATCCGACAGGCAGATTTTATCCATTTCTCTCATAAGAAAAGCCCC
>JALVJO010000203.1 GCA_027028245.1 Deltaproteobacteria bacterium | reverse complement strand
GCCGAAGCGTTCTATCCATATATCCTCATTATCTGATGCGGCATAGGTAACCGGTTCCCAGCCTGCGGATGCATATAGATGAAATATCTCCTGGGCGTTTTTTAATATCTCCTCCGAGCCCGGTTCCCAGCCAGCAGCTTCCTCCTTGCGCTTAGGATATATGCCATATAACAGGGCCCTTGAAACATAGGCCTGAACGTCCCAGGTACTCAATCCGCTTTCTTCATTGGCCCATGACATGGCCTTTTTGCCCGACATGGCCCTTCTGTAATCGAGTATCCTTGTGGTCCAGTTGGAACCGCTGTCTGTTTTGCTCTGCCCTTCTCCTCCAAAGGTGTCGATTAAAGGCACAAGCCCGTTGGCTGCTGCCATGCTCCAGAAATTTATGGCAATGGCCATGTCATCCCTGTCCCTTTCGCGCAGCCTTTGACGAAGCCATGTAAAATATTCATAAATGTTTACCATGTTATGGATACCAGGCCTGTAGGTGGCAATGTCATAGGTAAGGGCCGTATCAGTCAGCCCCAGGTGATCATCTCTAAGGTCAACTCCAGGCGCAGACAGGAAATTATCCATCATAATGCCGTCAAGGACAGCCCCCTCAGCTTCGGTGGCATCAATGGCAGGCCGGATGTTCTCCTCCCAAAGATACTGCCCCCATCCCCCTTCAATGTCAGGGTCAACGCTCGTATACCAGACTGCGCGCCATGTGCCTGCTGCCCATTTGAAGTCCCCCACGTGTTTAAGCTGCCAGTCTCCGTTTCCTCCGTAGGCAATACTCGAATAGACGGCATCTCTTTTTGGGCCTGGAAGGCCTGAAACAGTGCTCAAAAGATCATCATAGGACGGCATCGGCATAGAGGAAGGCCATATATCCACAGAGGCCTCTGCCACTGTATATTCAGCAGAGAATATATCTTGTGCGTCAAATTCAAGGACCTGTCGGGCTTGATCCGTAGTGTTATAAAAGCCTCGTTCATAGTCCCTGAATGAAGCCGTGTCTCTTTCCGATTTGAACCACCCGGGATGGCGCTTTGCGTAGAGATTCATGGCAGACCTGAAACCCCATTCAGGATCTGCAGGGTAAAGCTCAATGGTTAGATCCGCACGGCCGTTAAGTTTTGGAGCCTTTGGCGAAATACCAAGATAGGCCCTTGCCTCAAAACGTCCTCCTGTCTTGTCATATGACAATTTTACAAGGCGAGGGGAAGCAAGTGAGACCGCCATGGCCAGCCCGCTTTCCCCGTTTTCGACTGCAGCGTAGGGATAAAGGGAGACCGGCAGCCATCCGTCCCAGACGCCGCTTACTACATGCTCGTATTGCCAGGAAAGGCACTCAGAAAATGGATATTCAGGCAGGGGGGTGGCTACCGGCCCTGCGTGGATAATCCGGCTGTGATGGACATCATCCCACCACCTCCAGGGGGCAGAGTTTTCGGCCTCTTCTGCAGCAAGCACCAGGGGTAAACCCCAGGAGACTTCAAGGGCGCGCTCCCTGTTTGAATTGTCCTCTATCTCGATGTGGATTCTTATATGATCTTCCATTGGGGTATATGTAACCGTAACCGCCGTTCCGTCTCCTGTCTCACCGGTCTGAATGAGTTTTCCGTCCTTTTTGATCACGCTTCCAGCTACCGGCTGTTCCCTTTCAGGACTTTCCAGGACGCAAAGGTCGTCAACCCACATATATTCATCCTGGAGCCGGCCTACCACCAGGACCTGCACTGCCGCTGCTCCGGCAGGGGCATGCACCTCTCCGCTTATCCTCCTCCAGCTGCTGGCATTCCAGTGTACCGGGGCTGCAAGGACAGGGCTGTTGTCGATATAGGCTCCCTGTGCGTCCAGCCACTGCACGTACAAGCCGTTTGGATTAAGAATTCCCCTCCACATCATGTCTTGATGGGCAGTAGGTATGCCGGAAATCCCCTGAAGATAGCCTCTGCTGCTCTTAAAATATCCAGAAATTCGATAAAGCCTTCCTGGCGCAACAGGGACAGCGCTGGAATAGACCATGGCTGCCCCGAGCTTTCCATTGTTGAGGCCGTGCATCTTGAGCGAAGAGCCACCGCTTCTGCTGACGGCGCTGTCAACCCCTATATCTGTATCCATAATGGATTGAAGGCTCCATCCAGTAAGGCCTTGTTCAAAGCCGGGATTTGAAAGAAGATTCGGTGAAGACACCTGTGCAGCAGAACTCATATCCCTGACCCAAA
>JALVJO010000202.1 GCA_027028245.1 Deltaproteobacteria bacterium | reverse complement strand
GGGACCATATACGCTCCCCATTCTTTCTGAAGAAGAGTTCGGGTGACAGACACAGGATCCGGTTTTCTCCCGTCCTAATAAATCCCGCATAATTTACACTCTGTTTTTTTCTAAGTTCCAGGTACAACCTGTGAGCAGGTCCGCTGTAATCAAAATATCCCCTGGTGGTGTAATTCACCTGGTATGTTTCCCCTTTGCGGATGTGTTCGTGAACGGCAGCGATATTTTCCTTGAATCTCTTTTGGGAGACTTGGAGACGGAGTCTGATGCGCTCGGTGCTGCTGTCTGTTTTATGGTTATTCAGTACCCGGTTGGCAAAGCCAGGGGAAATTTCCAATGGTTTTTTATAGATTCCCATCCAGGCAAGGGGAATATCCGGCCTTTTTTGGTCCAAAAGCGGTTTCAATGGCTTGTGAAACAGGTAGCCAAGTTCATAGGAAAGCCACCCTGCAGCGTACATGCCGTCAGAGAGAGCACGTTCAAGGTCTTTAAAGAAGATGGCGGCCTGTCCGGGCTCGTAAAGCTCAACTATTCTATCCGGCTCCTGAAACAGGAAAGACCGGTTGTCTTCGCCCTTTATGCTGATGGAATCCAGGAAGACGATATCCTCGGCCTCTTTCAACGGTTCTATAATTTGTTCCGGTTTCAATGGACCTTTCCTGGTTGAAATTAATCTTTTTCTGGGCTAATCTGTCAAATGCCGTGCAGAGCAACAGGGGCGGTTAACTCAGCGGGAGAGTGCCACCTTCACACGGTGGAAGTCACTGGTTCAAACCCAGTACCGCCCACCAGTTCTTTTTATCTGTTCTTTCAAAAGATTGCTCCGAGGTTGAAAATCACGTCTTCATAGAGTAACCTGTCTTTTCAGAAAAATTCATCCCTTTTCACGTTTAAAGGTTGCTGAATTTTCGCCCTTTGAGGCACTTTTTGGGAAACCTGGTTAACAAAGGTTCATTCCCCAGAACAGGAAAGCACGGGTACTTAATTGATTGTTAATCGACCTTCGGTGTTTTCCTGATTTTTTTGATTAAGCCTGAAAGCCCATCCTTTAAAAAATTCAGTACAAAACAGCATAACGGCTGCAGTTGAACCTCATTATATAACTGCGTACTGAAGGGGCAATCACAGGCAGAAAAGGAGTTAAGCCATGGCAGACAAGATCAAGCGAATGCTCATAGCCAACCGCGGTGTTCCTGCGGTACGGATAATTCACACCTGCAGGGACCGCGGAATACCCACTGTAGCCATTTACAGCACCCCCGACAGGCTTGCCCATCACGTCATGATGGCAGACAAGGCAGTTCACATCGGTGAGGCTCCCCCTGCGGAATCCTATCTCAACATGGAAAAGATAATCGATGCAGCCTTGGAAACCAAATCGGATGCCGTCAACCCGGGCTGGGGTTTTTTGGCTGAAAACGCAGATTTTGCCCAGATGGTTATAGACAGCGGGCTGAAATGGGTAGGGCCAAATCCCAAGGTCATCCGGATCATGGGAGACAAGATAGAGGCCAAAAGACTTGCCCAGAAGGCGAATGTGCCAACAATTCCTGGTATAAGCGACGTCCAGGACGTGGACCAGATCACCCAGTGGATGGATGCAGAGGGAGTTGAGTACCCCATCATTATAAAGGCAGCTGCCGGTGGCGGCGGAAAGGGCATGGTCAAGGTGGCTGATGCCGCGGAACTGCCAATGGCTCTTGCCCAGGCCAAGTCAGAGGCAAAGAAGAGCTTCGGCAGCGATGTCCTGCTTGCTGAAAAATACATAGAGCGGGGGCGTCATATCGAGGTGCAGATCGTCTCAGACAATTTCGGCAACGTGTTTCATCTTTTTGAGAGGGAATGCACTCTGCAGAGGAGAAACCAGAAGATCATAGAGGAAGCCCCGTCTCCCTCAATTGATGAGAACATTCGTCATGAGATCTGCTTCACGGCAGTACGCCTCATGCGGGAAATTGCCTATAATACCGCTGGCACAGTGGAATTTATTTTCGACAGTTCAACCAAGAAATTCTATTTTCTGGAAGTCAATACCAGGCTCCAGGTGGAACACGGTGTAACCGAGCTCATCACAGGCCTGGATATTGTCGGTCTCATGATAGACGTAGTGGAAGGCAGTGAACTTGCTCTTAAGCAGGAGAATATACACATGAACAGGTGGGCCCTGGAGGTTAGGGTAAACGCCGAGGACCCGAAGACCTTCAGTCCCTCCTTCGGCACCATTACAAGACTCCAGGTTCCAACAGGTCCCGGGGTCAGGGTGGCCACCGGGGTTTACGAAGGTGCAGATATTCCTCCCTACTATGATTCTCTGGTGATGCTCCTAATGACCAGCGGCCGGACCAGGGACGGAGCCATAAAGGTAATGGACAGGACCCTGAGCCGGAATTTCAGGGCCGAGGGCGTTAAAACTCTGGCGCCGCTCCTGCTGAGCATCATCAGGCATGAGGCCTTCAAGAGGGGTGAATTTTCAACCAGGTTTATTGAGGCACACCTGGATGAGCTTGTCTCCACCTTCAGGGAAACTGACAGCCAGGACGAGGTCCTTAAAATAGCCAAGTATGTGGCGGAAATAACGGCCCTTGGCCCACAGGAGTGGATGTAATTATGGATGCAGCCAAAATAAAAAAGGAAAACTGGATCAGGCCCGGGATGACCCCGGCAGAGATGGTAAAGATACTGCGCGAGCTGGACGGGGTGGCACTGACCTGCACTGGTATGAGGGATGCAGGACAGTCGGATTTCAAGAACCGCCACCGGATCTATGATCTTACAACGCTCTGCCCTTACTACGAGGACATGATGCTGTTCAGTTCGGAATGCCACGGAGGAGCCAGGTGGCATGTGGGTATAATGAACAGGAAGGAAAGCCCCTTTGAAGAGATCGAACTCCTGAGGAAGCACATGCCAAGCGTCTTGCTCCAGACCCTCATCAGGGAGACAAATCTCTGGGGTTACAGGCCCTATCCGAAAAACGTGATCGAGTACGTGGTGGAAAGGGTGGACATTGACGTATGGCGCTGTTTTTCCTTCCTTAACGACGTGAGAAACATGCGGACCGTGGCTGAAATTGTAATGCAGCGCGGAAGACTCTTTCAGCCTGCCATCTCTTTTACCCAGGCTGACTGGACCACCAACGATTACTACCTGGGCGTAGTGGATGACATTGTCCAGCTGTGTGCAGGTACGGACGAGATCGTGCTCTGCATCAAGGACATGGCAGGTGTGGGAAGCCCTGAAAGGATCAGGAGCCTGGTGGATGCCATAAAGCAGAAATATCCTGACCTTGTCATCCAGTACCACAGGCATGCCACCGACGGTCTTGCCATGCCTGCACTACTTGCCGCGGCCAAGGCAGGGGCAAAGGTACTTGACGCCGAGGAGGATTCCCTGACCAGGTTCTACGGTCAGGCCCCTATACTGGCACTTCAGAGCTACCTGGAAGAGTCGGGCATCAAGGTGGTACTCAACAGGGAAATGGCAGTCAAGGCCGTCCAGCGCGTCAGGGACTGGATAGGCCAGTACGAATGGGCGGAATCTCCTTTCAAGGGTTTTGATCACCAGGTTACCTTTCACAGGATGCCGGGTGGTGCATTTCCAAGCTCCTTTGAACAGGCACAAAAGGGCGGCTTTCTGCACCTTATGCCCTCGATCCTGCAGCTCATGTCTCTCTACAACCGCATTGTAAAATACTTTGACGTCACCCCTGGTTCCCAGATCACCTGGGTTACCTGCAGCGGTATAATCAACAAGTATGAAAAGGAGCTTGGGACTGCGGGCGTCCAGCATATTATCGACCTCATGACCAGGTTTGTGCTGGAAAAGGACCAGGATCTAGATGCCATGGAGCCGGAGGAGCAGAAAGAGATCCTGCAGCTTTTCAGGAACGCACCTGGTGATTTCAAGAACCTGATCCTGGGCGGTTACGGCAGGCTTCCCATGGGATGGCCTGCAGACTGGGTCTACGAGAGCACCTTTGGAGACGATTGGCAGGAAAAGATCAAGGAAAGGGACGATTCATCGCCTCTTGAATCCCTTAAGCATGATGACCTGGAAAGGATCAGCAATGACCTTGGGGTGACACTCGGGAGAAAACCCACAGAGGAAGAGTTTACCCTCTATCTCATGCATCCCAAGGACACGATAAATTACATAGACTTTCGGGAGAAATACGGGGAAAGCCCCCTGGTGCTGCCCACTGACGTGTGGCGTGAAGGCCTCAAAAATCCAGGGGATAAGGTTGAATTTGAGCTTTGGGGTAAACCCTACTGCATAGAGCTTCTCTCAGTGGGTGCAGAACATGAAGGCCTTATCCACGTGGTCATGAAGGTCAACAATAAGACCAACGTCTACAAGGTGGAGACACCACGGGCACAGAAGGCCGAAATCCGCATGGCCAGTGGCGAAGAGGAGATCGGTGCACCCATCAACGGAAATGTATGGCGTATCGGCAACCCGGACCGGGGAACCATAAAGGTCGGGGATATCGTCCACCAGGGAGAGGAGATAGCAAACCTCGAGGCCATGAAGATGGAAAATGCCATCATTGCACCCTTTGATGCCCAGGTGGAGGAAATCGCTGTCAAGCTTAACGATCAGGTACAGGAAAACCAGCTGCTTTTCGTGCTCAAAAAGCTTTAGGCATCACTATCTGGAAGAACCATCGGAAACTTCAGGATGCCTGAATACAATCCTGACAACAATATCGTAGAGTTGAACAGGAACCGGACCTATGCAGGCCGGTTCCTTTTGCATTTGGAAAGTGTGGAATCAACAAATTCCTACTGCCTGGAAAACTCTGCAATTCTAAATACACCAGGCCTCGTGGTCATGGCCGACAGGCAGACAAGGGGACGGGGCAGCAGGGGCCGAAGCTGGGAGGCAGGAAGCGGCAGGCATCTTTTCGCATCTCTTGTGATTCATCCCGATATGGACACAAGGCTTATCTCCTGCATGACTGTTTTCGCAGGCCTTGCAGTCTTTCGAGCCATTTCTTCCATTGGGGCAAAGAACGTATCTATAAAGTGGCCCAATGACATACTTCTGGCAGAAAAAAAGGTATGCGGTATCCTGTGCGAGTCCAGGATAGATGCTGCGTTAAAGGCAGTAGTGGCGGGAATAGGGGTAAATATCTCCGGAACTTCATCCCAGTTTCCCGGTCATTTGAGGAAAAAGGCTGTCACCCTTTCAGAGCACGGCATCACTGTTTCAAGAATGGAACTCCTGGAGACTATCTGCGGACAATTGGACTCCATATTGCAAAAAGTCAGGACTGCGGCCGGCCTTGAAGAGGTATTACGCCAGTGGGAGAAGGCATCCAGCTCCATGGGCAGGAAGGTCAGGTTCAAGGTTGGAAGGGGTGAAGAAACAGCGATTGTGGAAGGCCTGGACCATCAGGGCCACCTTGTGGTCAAAAAGGCAGATGGAAGCTTGATAAGCATCCGGTCTGGAAGAATTGATTATGTCCGCCATTAGAATGGCACTATCCTATTGAAATCAAAAAGGTTTTATCACGATTGACTCTTTATTCCGCTTCTGATACCTTTTTGCCAGTGGACCCTTGGAGCCTGAGCCGCTGGCAGGATTTTTTCAGATTTTTCCAAGGGGAAAAGGGAGATCAGGGGAGCATTCCCAGTTTGTCTCCCAGTTGTGTCACTGGCAAGGAAGGGGTGTTTCTTGAAAGGTTTCACCACAAGGAAGCCAACTTCAGTCGCAGTCAAGCCGATGAGATTGGCCATGTCTGCATTCCAAAAGAATTTGAAATCTGCATAGCGGCTTGGTGAACCTTGAAAGAAATGCCCCTTCCTTGCCATTCCTCGTCCAGGGACAAACTGGGAATGCTCCCGAAATAAGGGGCCTTTTTAAACAGGCTTGCCTTTTTGACCGGGCATATCAGGTTATTGTTTCAGACGTCTCTATTAAGACCAATTCGGGAGCAGGAGTGAGGTATTTTTCAAGATTTTTTTGTGCAGCAGTTTGCTGCATCGTCCTGCTTGTATGTTGCAGCAGCACGGTTCTTGCCGGGAAAAAAAGGAAAAGGTTTGATCCCCTTGCCTCGGTTGTCTTTCTTACGAGCAAGAAGTTAAGCCGCCAGGAGGCCTTGTCCCCGGTGGCCTTCAAGGGGGTAGGGCCGGGCTTCGTTTTTGACAGAAAAGGGCATGTGGCTGTCCAGACTTCTGTAATTTCTGACAAGCATTCCATTGAATGTTCAGTGGCGGGCCTGGGGTACTGGCCTGCTGTCCTTATTGGCCAGGATAAGGACACCGGCATCGGGGTCCTTAGAATCAAGGCACCTGCAAAGGTGCTCGGGAAGCTGCAGCCGGCAAGATTCAGCAAATCATCAGGGCTTATACTGGGTCAGCAGATCGTTGCAGGTGGAGTCAGCCCTGACGGCAGGGTTACTGTCTTCAAGGGTATATGTTCTGTGCCCAAAAGGTCCCTCAGGTTCGGCCAGAAAGTCATTTACGACCTTGTGCAGACGGATATTTATGTAAACGAGGGTTTGAACGGGGCTCCCTTTTTTGACAAGTCCGGCAGTCTTGTCGGCGCGGGCATCATGGGTTCAAGGGATCTTCCTCCAAATATCGGTTTTATGATTCCTGCTCGCCAGCTCCAGTG
>JALVJO010000201.1 GCA_027028245.1 Deltaproteobacteria bacterium | reverse complement strand
ATCCATCCGTAGAGATCGTCTATAATTTTGTCACGTTCTTCCGGGTCTTTCCAGGCCAGGAAATTAAATGGAACTATTCTATCTGGAATTCGCAAATCTATCAGGATAAGATCATCGGCCCGCTCTTTTGGATAGAATTGGAGTATCCTGTCAACGGAATCTCCATGGGGGTCGATGAAGCAGAGCCCCTTACCTCTATTTATATCTTGAAGGATCATGGATTCCAAAAAAACAGATTTACCTGTACCGGTCTGACCCAATACAAAGGTATGACGCATCCTGTCCTCGTCTGAAACCATAATGGGGTTGATGTGTCCACGATGACGATTGTGACCGAGCAGGAGCATGTCCTGTGAAGTATTTCTCAACAGAGCAGAATCTGCCGGCCCTGTCCGGAACAGTTTAATCGGCAGGCCAGGAGGATCCTGGTCTTCTGCTATGGGGATGCGAAACATGCAGGCAGCTTCTTCCGCAGTAAAGAATCCATTGGAAGAAGCGAAGTCAGGGTTGAGAAAATCATCAGGCTTAACAGGATAAATCGTATTGCCGCCCTTTAAGGGAAGATAAGGCTTTTCTACGCTGTTAACGGCAGGAGAAATCGCCGAAGCAACGGCACCAACAAGGGCTTCGTCCAGATGGGACTGCGAACAGATAAAGCAACCGCCGCGAAAAACCGGACTTTGCTGCTGCCAGATCCTTTCGGATAAGGCTGTACGAAGCGCATTGGTCTGGTGCGAAAGAATAGAGCGGCTTGAACGCAGCCCGTTCACCAGTTCTTCACAGCAACTGAGCGATTTTTTAAGCGCCGCAAGTTCATCCGGTGTAATTTTTGAAGGACGTATCCTGACCTGAATCCAAAGAGGTGAGGGATGAAACAACAAGGGCTCTATGATTGCGGCCAGGTCGCTCGATTCTTCATGTCGCCAGGGAAACAGGTATTCAATAACCGGCATATGATCCGTTTCTGTTTCAGTCTCTTTTGGAGTTAGAAATCCAGGCTGAAATCTCCGAGGCTCTTGCTCTCTTTCTACCGTCAGCACAAATGAGTCCTTGAATCGGTCGATTGCATAAACGTTTTTCGGAGTAAAAGGATGAATCCATTTTCTAACTCTTTCCTTCTCAGTAACCATTTCAAATTCCGCTCTTTTCAGAAAGCGGGAAAGAAGAGAGAGAAGGGTTGCATGCCGGCTTATCAATTCAGCTTTTACCGACTGCTCTTCTTCCCCTCTGGCGGACAATAAAATGGCCGTCTGGACTTTACCTGCCAGCGGATATTTAACGTCAGGGATGGTAAGAAAATTTAATGAAAGAGTAATGCTGTTGGGCCAGTACGAAATAGCCTGAATTAAAGAGCGGTGAAGTTGAAATGCGGACGGGCATGCCCCAGAACGTTTTCCCGCTGATTCCCATAAGCGAACGCTCTTGATGGAAGTAAGGCGGATAGCAGAGGTAGCCTCGGTATAATCCTGCCGCTTTTTAAGGACTATCGCAGGGAAAAAACTGTTCTTGATCATATGGTAACTCCTTTTCAATTCTAAAAATAAAGCTCTTTTGCGGATTCCTAGATTTCCATGAATGCGTGATACATCAGAACAAAACGATCAATAAGAAAAGATTATCAGATTGCCAAAACGCTAGACTGTGCAATTCTTTGAGGCCAGTTACCATGCAGGACTGAGCCTATTACGGCCACAATGCGATCCATCTGTTCACTCATTCATGATTTGGAGCAGTTTTTTTGCTTCTTCAACGGGAATTCTGAGCGCACGGGCTATATGGTCTGGTTGGTCAATGCCGAATCTTTCTTTCAGCTCGAGTACCTGGCTGATCTGAAATTTTCCATGAATGCCTTTGGAGACCGCGGCACCTCTTTTTTCTTTATTTTCCAGGACAATTTTTTTCACGCTGAGGTCCTCCTTTCCTAACTGTGGCATTAATTCTTCGACTTTAAGTCTAGTATGTTGCGCCCTGAACCGAATGCAGCAAAGGGAAAAACTCAGCCGGGAAACATTATGTTGCTGATAGCGCCGGCATGATTGCTTTTCTAAAAGCAGGATTACTCCCAGAGTGTATCCTCTAACTGCATCTAAATTTCCGCTTTTTCTTGTAAATGAGGGGGTGATATTTCAGAGAAACTGTTACGAGCAAATAAACTGTCCTCCATATTAACAAATAATTTGTCCGGTTTTATATGGGAGTTGAGGAGGTATCCATATGGGCCGGGCACGATATTTGGAGG
>JALVJO010000200.1 GCA_027028245.1 Deltaproteobacteria bacterium | reverse complement strand
CATTTGTGTCCCCTCTGCCTTGCGTCTTAGGCAAACTTGCGAGCTGCATTATCGGGGTTGGAGTACCATAACAGGTTGCTATGATTTGGGGCCGGATTCCAGGCAAAGCCGAGCTTCAAGGTAAGTCAATGCCGGCTATGGCTTAAGTCCAGTCCGGAACAAGGGAGAGGTGGAGCTCTTGCACGCTCATTGGCATGATTTTCCCATAAGGAGCTTCTTGTCAGGTAAGCCCGATGTGACTGCCAATTCCAGGAAAACAGATCCTGTGGCAAGGTATTTAGGCAGTAAGAATTGCAGTTCGACCTGCAATTTGTGAAGTTCCGGAAGGTGCATGAATCTTTTCCATCAAGAGGGCTGAGGTAGTGCCAAGGAATATCGGTACGTCCTTATCTTATTGAAATTACATTATATTTTTTGCCATGGGTAGAATTTAACCTAGATTTTCCTTGACGATAAATAGCTATATTGCTATATTGCAATGTATGAAAAAGTTTGCCATAGACAAGATAAGCAGGCGCTTAAAGGCGATATCCGATCCCACAAGGATAAAGATCCTGCTCTTGCTCTCCTGCAAGGAATGCTGCGTGTGCGAACTGACCGGGGCCATAGGTCTTTCACAGCCTACCATTTCCAGGCACCTTTCACTGTTGGAGAGAGAAGGCTTTATAAGCAGCACCCGGGAAAAGAACTGGATCATCTACCGTATTTCTCCCATGGAGACCTGCTGCAGACAGCTGCTGGACGTGGTGCTTAACCGAGCCCGGAAGGACCCTGAAGCAGAAAAACTCCTGGATAAGCTTTCAGGCCTAGACCGGTGCAGCATCTCCCAGGATAAGGGAAGGGAAAGGAAGGCGGCCAAATGAAAAAGGTGCTTTTCCTTTGCACGGAAAACTCGTGCAGGAGCCAGATGGCAGAGGCCATCACCGTCAGGTTTCTTGGAAAGGATGTCCAGGGATCTTCCGCGGGCACCAGGCCTTCCAAGGTAAACCCCACGGCCATAGAGGTCCTGAAGGAGATCGGAATTGACATATCTGGTGCCCGTTCAAAGCACGTGGATGAATTTGGTGGCGAGCAGTTTGACCTGGTTGTCACCCTCTGCGGCGGTGCCAGGGATGCCTGCCCATTCTGGCCAGGTCAGGGCAAAAGGCTCCACTTCGGCCTGGATGACCCTGCAAAGGCCCAGGGTACAAGGCAGGAGGTCCTTTCAAGTTTCAGGGCTGTAAGGGACAGGATAATCGATGAGCTGATACCCATTCTTAAAAAGGAACTTGAGCTGCAGGAGACGTCAAATGCTTAAGATATTCACCATTCTAGCAGACCTTGTTACCTACAGCTGGTTAAATCTTGAGCCCGGGAATCACCTGACCGAGGCCGTTCACTTCTTCATAGAAGACACCACAAAGATATTTTTCCTGCTTGTCACCATCATTTTCGTGGTGGCCATGATAAGGAGCTTTTTCCCTCCTGAGCGCACAAGACGCTTTCTGGCAGGCAAGAACCTTTTTGTTGCCCATGTCCTGGCTGCTGCCCTGGGAGTTGTGACTCCGTTCTGCTCCTGTTCTGCATGCCCACTTTTCATCGGCTTCGTAGAGGCAGGCATTCCCCTTGGCGTCACCTTCAGCTTCCTTATCTCCTCGCCCATGGTTAACGAGGTGGCCCTGATCCTGCTCTTCGGCCTTTTCGGTTGGGAGATAGCCGCCATCTACCTTGGCACAGGGCTTCTTGTGGCCGTAGTTGCAGGCATCATAATCGGCAGGCTCAACATGGAGCGCTTTGTGGCAGATTATGTGTGGGAAATAAGGATGGGAGAGGCCGAGATCCCGGACATGACATGGAAAGAACGCATGGACTACAGCAAGGGATACGTCAAGGAGATCCTCGCCAAGATATGGCTATATGTCCTTGGCGGAATCGCAGTAGGCGCACTGGTGCACGGGTATGTGCCCCAGGATTTCCTGCTCAGGTATGCAGGGCCATCCAATCCCCTTGCAGTGCCGGTTGCAGTCATACTTGGAGTGCCGCTTTACAGTAACGCTGCAGGCGTAATTCCAATAGTAGAGGCACTTATGTCAAAGGGGCTGCCCCTTGGGACCACCCTCGCCTTCATGATGGCAGTCACTGCCCTTTCCTTTCCGGAAATGGTCATCCTGAGCCAGGTGCTCAAGAAGCAGCTCATCATGACATTTGTAGGCATCGTTTCCATGAGTATAATCATTGTGGGATACATCTTTAACATGCTGATGTAAGAACAGAAGGAAGAGAATATGGATGAAATAGTCTGTTACTGTTTTGGATACTCGAAGCAGGACATCCTGAACGACCTGGCAAACCATGGCCGCTCTACCATAATGGAAAGGATCATGGCTGAAAAAAAGGCCGGAAAGTGCAGGTGCAAAGAGACCAATCCCCAGGGCAGGTGATGTCTGGCAGATGTCCGCCGTGTCGTGGATTCCTATCGGTGGTAAGACATTACATCTGCCTTGTTGCCGGACACTCGAAATGCAATATAACCCATTGTTTTTTTTAAAAATTGATCGGACGACCAATAATGGAGACATAAAAAATGTATTTTCCAGTAGCAGGAATAGATGTAAATCCAATCATCCCGCCGCTTGTGGCCTTTGTAATATCCTTTTTTACATCCATGGGAGGTGTCTCCGGTGCTTTCCTTCTCCTTCCCTTTCAGATGAGCTTTTTGGGCTTTACGAGCCCTTCAGTGAGTGCCACCAACCAGCTCTTTAACATAGTTGCCATTCCCAGCGGGGTGTGGCGATACATGAAGGAAGGCCGCATGGTTTGGCCCCTGACTTGGGTTGTCATAGTAGGCACGCTTCCAGGAGTGCTCATAGGCGCCATCGTCCGGGTTAAATACCTTCCTGATCCCAGAAATTTCAAGTTTTTCGTGGGGCTTGTCCTCCTCTACATAGGCATCCGCATGATCCAGGACATCTTTTTCAAGAAGGCGGACAAGGAAAAACAGGTATCTGCAGAGGACGAATTCCAAAAACTGGTAAAGGGCTTCAAAGACAGGCAGGCAGAGGAAGACCTTCCCGCCATTGCAGTCAAGGAATTCTCCCTCACCAGGATATCCTATGATTTTTATGGAAGAAATTTCACGGTCAACACCTTCTGGGTCTTCATGCTGAGTGCAGTGGTGGGGGTCATAGGGGGAGTGTACGGCATAGGTGGCGGCTCCATTATAGCGCCGTTTTTCATTAGTTTCTTCGGCCTTCCCGTCTACACGGTTGCAGGCGCTGCACTCATGGGCACCTTTGTGACCTCGGTGGCAGGAGTGGCCTTTTATCAGGCTATTGCCCCCTTTTATCCCAACATGGCAGTTGCCCCTGACTGGTTGCTCGGAATTCTTTTCGGCATAGGCGGTACTGCCGGCATGTACCTTGGGGCAAGGGCACAGAAGTTCATGCCCGCAAGGATCATAAAGATGATACTTGCAGCATGCATATTCTTCGTTGCAGGAAAGTATATTTTCAATTTTTTCAAATAGATGTCACGATCTGCAGAGAACAGTAAAGGGCTGTCAGAGGATGGATACAAAAAGGTCCACGCGGTTATTGACGGCTATAACGGCTGACGGCAGAGCAAGCTGGAAAGCTCGAAAAGGACAAGATGTTTACCCGTATTTCAGGGAAGACAAAGGAACAACAAGAAACTCGAACAAGGAGGAATGAAGAGATGAAAATCGAAATCTTAGGCCCAGGCTGTGCCCGCTGCAAGGCACTTGAAGCAAACGCAAAACAGGCCGCAGAGGAATTAGGGCTGGATGCAGAGGTGATAAAGGTCACTGAAATGGGGAAGATCGCGGCCTACGGAGTCATGTCCACGCCGGGCGTGGTGGTTGACGGCAAGGTCAGGGGCTCGGGAAAGCTCTTCAGCGTGGACGAGATAAAAAAGATGCTTCAGGATTAGCAGAAAGGACGAGGATCGTGACAACAGGCACGCTGAAGCGTCTTTCCTTTCTGGACCGCTACCTGACACTATGGATTTTCATTGCCATGGCGGTGGGAGTGGGCGGTGGTTACTTCTTTCCTGCCATAAAGGACGTTATCAACATCTTCCAGGTAGGCACCACGAACATTCCCATTGCCATGGGCCTCATCCTCATGATGTACCCGCCGCTTGCCAAGGTAAAATACGAGGAACTGCCAGAGGTCTTCAAGAACGTAAAGGTCCTGACCCTTTCGCTCATTCAGAACTGGCTCATAGGCCCGGTCCTTATGTTCGTCCTGGCAGTATCCCTGCTTCAAGGCTACCAGGAGTACATGGTAGGACTTATCCTAATAGGCCTTGCCAGGTGCATTGCAATGGTCATTGTCTGGAACGATCTTGCAGACGGCGACACGGAATATTGTGCAGGTCTCGTTGCCTTTAACTCCATCTTCCAGGTCCTTTTTTATTCCATCTATGCCTACATCTTTATTACCTGGCTGCCTCCCATGCTCGGCCTTGGAGAGGCCATTGCGGTAAATATCGCCATGAAGGACGTGGCGGAAAGCGTCTTCATCTACCTGGGCATTCCCTTCATTGCAGGGATGCTCTCCAGGTACGTGGGTATAAAATTCAAGGGCAGGCAGTGGTACGAGGAAAGGTTTATACCAAGGATAAGCCCCATCACCCTGATGGCCCTGTTATTCACCATAGTCGTCATGTTCAGCCTCAAGGGTCAGTTCATAGTTGAGCTTCCCCTCCACGTCATCAGGATCGCGGTACCCTTGGTGATTTACTTCTTGGCCATGTTCTTCATTACCTTCTGGATGAGCATGAAGGCAGGGGCAGATTACGGGAAGACAGTGACCTTATCCTTTACTGCCGCCTCCAACAACTTTGAGCTTGCAATAGCGGTGGCGGTTGCGGTCTTTGGAATAGACTCGGGCGAGGCATTCGCTGCGGTCATCGGGCCGCTGGTGGAAGTCCCTGTACTTATCGGCCTTGTAAACGTGGCACTTGGCCTGCGGAAAAGGTTTTTCCAGGCCGAAAAAGGAGGTGCAGTTTGAAAATACTCGGAAAGACATCCCTGCCAATCCTGGCATCAGCCGTGTTTCTGCTTGTGACAGGCGTTTTCACGCCCGGGGAACCGGCTGCTGCTCAGGCAGACCATGCCAGGGTCATTGTTTACTATTTCCACGGGAATTACCGCTGTCCCACGTGCAAAAAGATAGACAGACTGTCCCACGAAACTGTAGTTGATAATTTCAAAAAGGAGCTTTCGAAAGGAGAGCTTATCTACAGGGTGGTAAACGTGGAAGAACCTGAGAACAGGCATTTCGTGGACGATTTTGGCCTCTTTACAAAATCCCTAGTCCTCGTTGAGGAAAGAGACGGCAAGATAGTTCGCCATAAGAACCTGAGTAAAATCTGGGTGCTGATACGGGACGAGAAGGCCTTCAGGGATTACGTAAAGGAAGAGGTGGCCGCCTTTATGAAACAGGCCAGGATTGAAAAGGCCGATGCCGGGGGAGTGTAACAGGCATGGAGACATTTCCTCTCTGGACAGCCATCTGGCTTGGGATACTGACATCAATCAGTCCGTGCCCACTTGCGTCGAATATTGCGGCTCTCAGTTACCTGTCAGGCGGCGCGGGACGAATTGACGGCAGGAATGCCTTACGCTCAGGGCTGTTTTACACACTCGGCAGGATGATTGCCTACACGGTCCTTGCCTTTGTCATCACGTGGCAGCTCCTTTCAGTCCCTGCGGTCGCCAACTTCCTGCAAAAGTACATGAGCCTGATTCTCGGTCCTGTACTGGTTCTTTCCGGCCTTGTCATGCTGGAATTCATGACAATCAGGATCCCGGGGATTGCAGGAAACAGGCTTGTAGAAAAGGCCATCAGAAGACATCCGGGCATGGTTGGAGCCTGCGTGATGGGTATCGTGTTTGCTCTGTCCTTCTGCCCGGTTTCGGCAGCGCTCTTTTTCGGCAGCCTGGTTCCCCTGGCTGTTCAGAATCATTCCCCGTTCTTCATGCCCTTGGCCTATGGTGCAGGCACGGCAGCACCTGTGGTTGGGGCAGCCGTCTGCCTGGGGTTAGGGGTAGACATAACGGGCAGGTTTTACGAGGCAGCCAGGCGTTTTGGCGGCCTTGCCAAAAAGGCCTCTGGAGCAGTTTTTGTCCTTGTGGGAGGATACTACTCGTGGCAGTTTCTCATTCCCTTTCTGAAAGACATCTAAACGAAAATGGAGAAAAACCGTGAATAAAAACAACTGGATTCCGTGGTTATTGCTCCTGCTGCTCTGCTCCTGCCTGGCGCTTCCTCAGGCATTTGCCGGTCCCGCACAGCTCGAAGACCTTGGAAACGGTATATTCAAGGACCTGAAGACAGGCCTCATGTGGCAGGTCAGAAAGAGCCATAAATTCTACACCGAGGCAGAAGCAGAAAAGTACGTCAAGGGACTTAGGCTTGGCGGTTTCAGTGACTGGAGGCTTCCAACAAAGCTTGAAAGATGGCGGCTTCTCCACGTCTTTCTCCTGGACAAAAACGGCAACTGCACATTGAAATACCTCAACCTTCCCTATTGGACCACAAAGACTGACAAGGGCACCAGGCCCATAAGGCTCGAGATTGCCTGTTACTGCCGTGACGACCAGGTCATTTCCTATGAGCCTTACGGTTTCGTGAGGGCAGTAAGGAGATATGCACCGGAGAACAAGGATTAAAAT
>JALVJO010000199.1 GCA_027028245.1 Deltaproteobacteria bacterium | reverse complement strand
GAAGAAAAATCACGTTTTGTTGTAGGAATAGACCTGGGGACAACAAACTGTGTCCTTTCTTTCACGGACCTTGAAAAGGAAGAAAGTGGCATAGAGGTTTTTGACGTCCCTCAAATAGAGTCTCCAGGAGAAATCAGGGAATACAAGCTTCTTCCTTCCTTTATATATCTTCCAACCGCCAGGGAAAAGGAAGGGGGAGGGCTGGTTATGCCCTGGGACCCTTTTGGGGAACGGGTGGTTGGAAAATGGGCAAGAGTCAGGGGGGCAGAGGTGCCAGGGCGCCTTATTGCATCTGCCAAGAGCTGGCTTTGCCACAAGGGCATTGACAGGACGGCCCCGATCCTGCCTCTGGATGCCGCTGAAGACGTACAGAAGCTTTCTCCCATTGTTGCCACGGCAACCTTTTTGAGGCACTTCAAAGCGGCCTGGAACCACAGGATGGGTAAAGAGGCAGGCCTTAACCTCGAGGATCAAAAGGTCTATATCACCATTCCTGCCTCCTTTGATGCAGTTGCCAGGGACTTGACCGTTCAGGCTGCAAACTCTGCAGGGCTTTCAAATGTCACCCTCCTTGAAGAGCCCCAGGCGGCATTCTACGCCTGGCTCAGCAAAATGGGAGACGAATGGAAGAAACAGGTAGAGCTTGGGGACATCATCCTTGTGGTGGATGTTGGTGGCGGGACATCGGATTTCAGCCTTATTCAGGTGGAGAACCGTGACAACATTCTCACCCTTGAAAGGCTTGCAGTTGGTGAGCACTTGCTTCTGGGCGGAGACAACATGGATCTCACCCTTACCCACGTGCTCTTTGAAGAGCTTAAAAAGAAGGGCCATAACCTGGATCAGGGTCAGTTCCAAAGCCTCTGGAACAACGTAAGACTTGCAAAGGAAAGGCTACTTGCAGACGAAGGGCTTGATGAAGTACCGGTGGTGATCCCTGGGCGGGGATCTGGCCTGGTGGGAGGCACCATAAGGACGAGTCTCAGCCGGGAGCTCGTGACCCGTGTGATACTTGACGGCTTCTTCCCTGAATGCAAGGTAACAGACATGCCGGCTGAACGAAAAGCACTGGGTCTTAAGGAGTTGGGTCTTCCCTATTGTAGGGATACCGGAGTTACAAGGCACCTTGCAAGATTCTTGACTGTTCAGGGTGAGGCCCTTGGAATGGACGGCCCGGTCAGACCCACTGCAGTTCTTTTTAACGGCGGTGTTTTCAAGGCCGCGATCCTTAGACAGAGGGTCATATCTATTCTGGGCTCTTGGGTCAATGGGGAAGAGGCCCCAAAGGAGCTTTTGGGGACGGATCTTGATCTTGCTGTCTCCCGTGGTGCTACCCACTTTGGCCTTGTCCAGATGGGTGAGGGCATAAAGATACGCGGGGGAATTGCAAGGTCCTACTACATCGCTGTTGAATCTTCAGGGCTTGCCATCCCTGGAATGCCTCCTGTGATAAAGGCCCTTTGTGTTGTGCCCAAAGGGCTTGAAGAGGGAACCGTTGTGGATATTCCAGAAAAGGAATTTGGCCTGGTTGTTGGTCAAGAGGTGGAGTTTCAGTTCATGGGCTCTAGCCAAAGACCAGAGGACCAGCCAGGAGATCTTATCGATTCCTGGAAGGATGATGAAATAGAGCAAGTTAGTACCCTTCGCACAAAGATGGAAGCGCCTGGCATTGAGCCTGGAACCGTAATACCTGTCACCCTCCAGGCAGAGGTGACCGAGGTGGGCACCCTTGCGCTTTCACTGGTTTCAAAGGAAAAGGGTGTCAAATTCGACCTGGAGTTTGATGTAAGACATTGAAAAAACCTGTGATTCCCTTTGACCTGGCACAAAGGGTAATAAGCCAGGCAAAGTGCTACATGGAAAATCCAGGCCTGCTACTCAAGGAGAGGCATAAGGCCATTCCCCTGTTGCTCAAGGCCCTTCGGGCAGGGGATGTAAACCTCAGGAAGCAAATCATCTTTCTTCTTGGAAGCGTGGCCAAGGACGAAATATACTGGCCACTTTACGATATTATGAAAGACCAGGGAGAACCAGATGAGCTCAGGGATCAGGCTGCAATACACCTTGCAGTAATTGGCCCATTTCTTGATGACCCCCAAGGCCTTATAAGGCGGCTTGTTCAGGATGTCTCCGCCTCCGATAAAGAGATAAAGATAAGAGCCATCATGGCCCTTGGATGGGAGGGCAACCTTTCTGCGGTCCTTCCTCTTATAGAGTGTATTTATGAGCCTGACCCTGAGGTCCAGGAGGTTGCCGTTAACGCCCTATGCAACC
>JALVJO010000198.1 GCA_027028245.1 Deltaproteobacteria bacterium | reverse complement strand
GTGCAAGGCGTAGGGCATGTAGACGTACTATGGTACTTCAAGTGCCCGATCCCGCGGCATCGCGGGACAAATTCGGTGAAATTGGGAGCCCCTTGTGGCTTCAAATGCCGAATGTTTTTGCTGTTGGAACCTGTTATCATTTATGCAAATACTTTTTGGCATTATATTAACGATAATCTATTGAAATTATAAAAGAAATCATTTGTTCGGCATTTGAAGTGCATAATTTGGGTTGAAAGGTTTCACCACAAGGAAGCCAACTTCAGCCGCAATCAAGCCGCTGAGATTGGTGATGTCTGTATCCGGGAAGGATTTGAAATCTGCACGGCGGCTTGGTGAACCTTGAAAGAAATGCGCTGTTCCTTGCCATTCCTTATCCAGGGATAAACTGGGAATGCTCCCGTGCTGGGCTTATCTTACTACCCAATGGCCTGGTATCCATCTGCCTGCCTCATTGAAGTGTCCGGATACCCAGTACTTGCCGTGGGGATGGACCGGGCCCGTATGCTTCCAGTGGCCTGGAATAATCCTGCCGTGAGGGCCGGTGTGGGGTGGCACCCATATGAAGTGGGGTCCTGGCTTGGGCGGGCGTGCATGGGAGCAGCCCACAAAAACAAAGGAAAAAACCATGAAAAATAAGGTGATAAAGCCTTTTATCCTGTTCATCCGGTGTTTCAAGTGGAACCTCCTGTCTGTTCTTTTCCCTTGGATAAACCTCTTCGTGTTTTCAATAACATGGCTGTCGGTTTAAAGGCGGAGACTAAACAGCACATCGGACATTGCCTGTTCCGCCTTGAAGAGCATCTGTAATTTTTCAGACGGCATTTTTACGGAAAAAGTTTAAAAAAGATCATTTCATCCCTCCAGAAAATCCTCCTTGTTTAAGGTTGCACCAGGCTTGTAGCCGGGCAGATTCTTATTTATAATTGTACAAATGATCAAAACAAACAGGAGGAAATCATGGGAAATAACCAGGAGAGATTAAAAGATCTCAAGGCCCTTGTTGAGAAGTGGGAAGAGCCTGCAACCAAGACTAAAAAGGCATTCCTGCGCCTAAAGGAATACCTGGAAAAGCTCCCGGATACGATCTTGTCCTTCAAGTCACGCCCTGGAGTATCTCATTCGCTCCGGGGAACCCATAAGAATCAGAAGGAGAAGTCATTGTTCGTGATGGTTGATATCATCGACGATGACCCGTCCAACAGGTGGCTGTCGGTTTGTTTTTACGGCGACATGATAACAGATCCGAAGGAACTCGGGGATTTTGTGCCGGGCGGCCTTCTGGGCGAGGATGCCTGTTGTTTCGACATAGATAAATGGGAAGAAGAACTGCTTTCCTACGTGGAAGAACGCATAAGCGAAGCACATTTAAGTGCCGCAGACTCGGGCTGATATCGGCTTTTCACCGCAGTCTTGGTCAGGTAATGCCCCATCCTCATGTCAGTGCCGCTATATGGTATACTTATTTTCGTAGCCCCTGGGGGTGACCATTTTGCCCTGCCAGGAAAAGGTCCTGGAGTTTCCCACAATAACCGTGCTCTGCATGTTGATTGAAAGTTCATTATCTTCCGCCAGGCGGCCGAGGGTTGTCAATTGAATTGACTGGTCCTTTCGGAATGCGCCGGTGACAATTCCTGCCGGCGTTTGCGCCCTGCGGTGCTCAAGGATTATGCCTGCTGCCCGCTTTATATGATCCCGCCTCTTTTTTGATGCAGGATTGTATATGACGATGACGAAATCTGCCTTGGCAGCATGCTGCAGCCTGCTTTCTATGACATCCCATGGTGTGAGCAGGTCAGAAAGGCTTACTGCTGCAAAATCGTGCATGACAGGTGCCCCGAGTACGGCCGCACAGGAGCTGAGGGCAGGAATTCCGGGTATGATCTCTATCTTTGTCTTGAGAGCCTTTGACCTTGCAATTTCAAATACCAGGCCTGCCATGGCGTATATGCCGGGGTCTCCCCCGCATACAAGGGCCACGGATTTCCCTTTTTCTGCAAGTTCCAGGGCCTTTCTGCACCGATCTACCTCCTGCATCATGCCCGAGGCCATTATTTCCTGGCCATGGGCGAGAAGCTCCGGGATAAGCTCAAGATAGGTCTTGTAACCTGTTACAACCTGGGCCTTTTTTATTCTATCCACGGCCCGAAGGCTCATGAGGTCTATGGGCCCTGGGCCTGTTCCCACCACGGCCAGGCTGCCCGGGCTATGGCCGTTGTAACGTCTTTCCATCTCTGTTTCTCCACTATCAAAGGCCCGTTTCCAGCTGCAAGTATTGCTGCAGGCTCACA
>JALVJO010000197.1 GCA_027028245.1 Deltaproteobacteria bacterium | reverse complement strand
CCCGTCCCCATCCCCGGCGCTGCCTGGCTGCTGGGTTCTGGGCTCCTGGGACTTGTGGCGGTTCGGAGAAGGAAGAAAAATAGTTGAGGTGTTCAATGCGTATGCATAAGCGCAAAGGCCCGGTCGGAGACGACCGGGTTTTTTTGCATTATCGGCTTGATGAGACGGGCCGCTGCAGCTTAGCCTATGTATGATCGCCCGGGAACGAGGAAGAAAAACCTCCCCCGGCAGATGATTTTTCCGCAGTTCGAAATGCCAGTCCGCCAGGATTACGCTGCGGCTGAAAAACTTGAAAAAATAAGGAAGAAACTATGAAAGAGTCTAGCAAAGCCCTGCCTTAAACCCTCTGTCACAGATCATATCAGCATGTGTATGGGAACAGCCCAAATTCCAT
The DNA here is from genome assembly GCA_027028245.1 of Deltaproteobacteria bacterium. Taxonomy (GTDB): domain Bacteria; phylum Desulfobacterota; class Dissulfuribacteria; order Dissulfuribacterales; family QOAL01; genus QOAL01. The sequence goes on along the minus strand of JALVJO010000197.1, from coordinate 1,898 downwards.
GATCCCCGGAAACTTCTTCCAATTCCATACCGGTATAAACAACCATCCCGCCTTTCCACTCATCCCCTAGGGCCATGGCAAGGGCCTTGAGATTTTTAAAATCCCTTGCGGCTACCCTGGGCCTGTTCTTAATTTCTATCCCTATAATTCTGTCTCCTGTTTCAATTATTAGATCTACCTCCAGGCCTGAACGGGTACGATAGAAATAGAGCCGGGTATCCGGTGCCATCGTGTTGATCCATTTATGAATTTCACTTACAACCAGTGTCTCGAACATCCCACCGTCCATTACGCCCCATTTTCCCGTACCCTGACGCAGGATCCCTATATCAATCCAATAGAGTTTAGGGGTCTTTATTACCCGGCTGGTCAGGTTCCTGTACCAGGGCATGAGCAATATAGTCTGGTAGGATATGCGCAGGTATTCAAGAAAGCGTCTTGCGGTATTTACAGAAATGCCTGCGTCCCGTGCAAGTTCACTGAAGGAAAGAAGGGAACCGGACCTTAGCATGGCGATGCGCTGCAGGGTCAAAAATGGAGCAAGATCCCTGAGACGGGCAAGGTCTGCCAGGTCACGTTCAAGAAATGTCTGCTGATAGGAACGCAGCCACTCATGGCGCTCATTGTCGTCCAAATATAACAGCTCCGGCATGCCTCCCCATTTCGAAAGATGATCCATTGCCCCAAGGGCCTCTTCTGCCTTGTTGCCCATTAAAATAGTGGGGCAATCGGCAAGGAGACGACCTACATGACCTCTTGCCTGAATGAGATTCTGAATAAGGGGCATCCCGGGCTTAGTGTTCCATTCGGAACGGATCTCGGATGCCATAAGCGGCCATAGGTCAAACAGGAAGGCCCTTCCAGCCATGGTTTCCTTCACCTGGGACATGAGCAGGATCCTTGATGAACCAGTAAGCACGGAAAAATCGATTTTTCGCTGGTCAAACGCCCATTTTACCTTGTCAAATACAGATGGCTCCTTCTGTGCCTCATCGATAATGGCCTCGCCGACTGCCCCTGCCCAGGAAGCGGTACGGATTCCGGCCACAGCCTGCCTGTCCTCGATTGAATCGAGATTAATGTAGTTAAGCCCCGGATACTTCATCCTTGCAAGAGTAGTCTTGCCGGTCTGTCTGGCACCTGTAACAACAACGATTCTCCTTTTGCCAGGAGGTGGAAGTCGGGTACTCAGCCAACGATATTTCAGGATTTTATTCTTTTTCATGGCAAAATAAGCTGTAAAATTTTCTTTTTTATTGCATTAAACAACATACATATCTAGACTTCAAGCACAAACCGGTCAATAATTTGGTTCAAAAAACATTCCAGCATGACTCCTGTTCTTCCCTGAATCTTCTTAGCGAAGGTCGATCCGAAGCAGGCGGCCACAGGGCACCGCATCCGCCTTGTGGGTGGGTGGAGAAATCTTGGTAAAATAATTCAGCAGTTACATGCAAGTAATGTAAATTTCAATAAAATTGTGTTACCTGGGCTCGTTTTCACACTACCACGGGAAAAAACAGCTAAGCGTCTTTTGACAGGACTTATTTGATTTTTCCTTTCACATTTTTCGGACGCAACTGTGAAAATACCAGGGCCCAAATACCAGCCGTTGCCAAATTGTGTTTTCTGCCTTTTATCCCGAAGGCAAGAAATATGAACTTACCTCCATTGTCAAGACAGAAAAGTGCCTGGTATTTGGTGCATATCAGGATCCCGCATGACGTTTATCTATACTTCTTCTGGTGTCAGATTCTCAGGACAGGAGAGGAAACACCCCTTGTTATAAAAGTAGAAATGCCTCGTAAATGTTGCTTTAGCTTCCCTGACATTTTGATAATCATGTAAATAAATCTCCTCATTTTTGACAGTTCTCCACAATCGCTCAATCAAAAAAA
>JALVJO010000196.1 GCA_027028245.1 Deltaproteobacteria bacterium | reverse complement strand
AAACCATTGTTTCCTGTCTTAAAAGAAAGGGCATGCTGGTAAGAGACTGCGCGAATTTTTCCGGTCTTCAAGGACAGCACATAAGAATCAGCCCCAGGCTGCATGATGACAATGCCAGGCTCATTAAGGCCCTGGGTTCAGCCATCAGGAAGGCTCTATGACCAGCTCAACCCTCCTGTTGAATCTTTTGTCCTTTATTTTGTCTTTGTCCCGGGCAGGATACAGATCTCCAAAGCCTTGGCACATTATGCGGCCAGGAGGTATGCCGCAGGCAATAAGCCTGCTTGCCGCAGATGCGGCCCTGTGTATGGAAAGGTCAAAGTTACTTGTCCACGTGCCGGCAGAAGATACAGGCTGACTGTCTGTGTGGCCCAGGACCCTGATGCGGTAATGGGTACCTGTTTTGAGCTTCTTGGCTATTCTCTCCAATACCAGTTTGCCTTCTTCTGAAAGTCTGGCCGATCCGGGATCAAAGCTGATATCTTCTTCAAGCACTATGACTATGCTGCCGTCTGCCGTATTTGAAGGGGAAAATTCCAAAAGCGTGTCCTTGAGGCCTTCCAGAGCCTCCGGGTTTGGTGAAAAGGACATCTGACTAAGGGGCCCTCCGGCAGGGACGGCCTCTTGTTTTTTCAGCTCTGAGATCTTAAGGGTAGTCCAAACCAGAAAAAAGATGAGAAGCAGAGACATAAGATCGCTGAGGCTCAGCACCCATGAATCGTCGTCATTTTGCAGGTATTTATCCTTTTGAAAGGAATTTTCCAGCCTTAATGACAGCATTTCATCAGGGGATTTCACGGCGTGATTCCTCTGTCAACCTGTCTGGACCTGGGGGACGGATGGGCCTTTTTCAGACTGTGATTTCATGGTCTTTTCTCCGGCCCTTATCCGGCAGTAGATATCAAAGGAATTCAGTCTTTCTGCGATCCTGAGCGGGTGTTCGCCCTGCTGCAGGGCCATGATAGCCTCGGTCAGCATGATTCTGCTGGCAGATTTTTCTTCTGCCATGCGTTCCAGCTTGAGCATGACTGGCAGAAACAGCAGGTTGGCAAGCATTATACCGTAAAGAGTAGAACTCAGGGCAAGTCCCAGTGATCCGCCTATGGAATCCATGTCACCCAGTTCCTGCATCACCTTCATGAGGCTTATCACTGTGCCTGCCATTCCCAGGGCAGGGGACAGCCTGGCCAGGGTTCTGAGTATCCTTATCTGGGCCATGTCTTTTGAACTTTTTATTCTGTGCTCGCGTTCCAGGGCGGCATAGAGATCCATTCGTCCGTAGCCCTCAGCAACCAGCATTGCTCCAAAGCGCAGGAAATCGTTGCTGACATTCTTAACCGCCTTTTCAAGTGCCATGGGGCCGTGCATTCGATAGGCCCTGGCAAGTCTCAATACGTCCCTCATAAGGGTGCAGTTGCCCGCCTCATGCTGCTTCCTTCTAAACGCCCTTGAAACAGACTTCAGCGTGCAGGAAATTTCTTCCTGGGGAAAGCCGAGCCACAGCACAAGACCTATTCCGCCAAAGACTATTATGAGTGACTGGAGGTTTAGCAGCTGTCCCAGTTCAAGGCCGTTTAAGAATCCGTATCCAAGAAAGATTATCAGGCCAAGGGCTGCTGAAAGGGATTTTATGTTCATGATGAGGACCTGCCTTTACAGGGTAGAATTTTTTGATGAACATAGTTAAAGCAAGGCTGGTGCCACAATGGTTCAGTTTTTAATATATTGATTTTATTGGAATAATAATTAAGATTCCTACCAGCCGTCTCGGCGCAGACAGGCCCGTGGGAATTTCTTGCCATGCCAGACTGGATCAGGTTTAAAAAATGTCCTTGGATTTCAAGGGATTTCAGGGAAAATTATTCTTATATGGACGCTGCAACCACCCTGTCGTTTCCGGAAAGGTCCCTGGCAATAAAGACCTCTTTGTAGATATCAAGGTTCTTAATGAATCTTGATACATCTTCTCCCTGCATCCAGCCTATCTCTGAAATTACAAGTCCTCCTGGCCGAAGATACCTGGAGGCCTGGGAAAAGATCTTTTTTATCTCTGACATGCCCTCACCATCACTGAAAAGTGCCCGCTCCGGTTCAAAACCGATCACATCTTCTGAAAGAAGGGATGCCTCTTGGCGGCTTATATAGGGAGGGTTCGCCGTTACAATATCAAATTTACATGCCTCGGATAATCCGTCGAACCAATCTGAACAGACGATGTGTATACGGGCGGCATCAGGCAAGAGCCTTTCCAGGTTTTGCCGGGCAACCATGAGGGCATTGAAATCTATATCGGTAAGTAAAACAGCTGCTCCCATCCAATGGGCGGCAAGTGTTATGCCGATGCAGCCTGTGCCCGTTCCAAGATCCAGGATGTATTCCGGGGGGCTTGGTTTTGCGTCAAAAAACTCCATGGCTGTTTCAACTACCAGCTCTGTTTCCGGTCTCGGGATCAGGGTGTGTTTCGAACATGTAAATGTCCTGGACCAAAATTCCTTTTGGCCGGTAATGTAGGCAACAGGTTCCTTCCTTCCTCTGCGCTCGATAAGCTGGAAAAACCGGCGCCTTTCCTCGTCTGAAAGCATGTATTCCGGGTGGGAAAAAAGATGGTGTTTGGGCCTTTCAAGGCAGTGGGCCAGGAGTACCTGGACGTCAAGGCAAGGGGATTCTATGGAATTTTTTCTGAGGCTATCCTCGGCCAGTTTCAGGGCCTGAGCGATATTCACAGATATCCTTGCCTTTTCAGGTGGTCTTTTCCGATGCCAGGGCCTTTGCCTGGAAATGGGTTCCAAGGGGCTCGATGATTTCGTCAAGTTCGCCCTGCAGCACATCCTCCAGCCGGTAAATGGTAAGTCCTATCCTGTGGTCGGTTATCCTGCCCTGGGGAAAATTGTAAGTACGTATTCTCTCGCTCCTGTCTCCGGTACCCACCATGGTGCGGCGTTCTTCAGACTGCTGTGCCTGCTGCTCCCTTTCCTTTAGTTCAAGGAGCCTTGCTGCTAGGACCTTCATTGCCTTGGCCTTGTTTTTGTGCTGGCTTCTTTCATCCTGGCACTGCACGACCAGCCCAGTGGGGATATGCGTGATCCTGACAGCTGATTCGGTCTTATTCACGTGCTGGCCGCCTGCCCCGGATGCCCTGTACACATCGATTCTAAGATCTGACGGGTTTATGTCCACGTCTACCTCGTCAGCCTCGGGCAGTACCGCCACAGTGACAGCTGAGGTATGTATCCTGCCCTGGGTCTCGGTTTCAGGCACCCTTTGAACTCTGTGGGTGCCGCTTTCAAATTTAAGTCTGCTGTAGACCTTATCTCCAGTGATAAGGGCTATGATTTCCTTGAAGCCGCCCATGCCGGTTTCATGAGAGGACAAGACCTCAACCTTCCAGCCCTTTTTCTCCGCGTACCTGCTGTACATGCGAAAGAGGTCTGCAACAAACAGCGCTGCTTCTTCACCCCCTGTCCCTGCCCTTATCTCAAGGAGTATGTTCTTTTCATCATTGGGGTCCTTGGGAAGGAGTAAAATCTTGAGTTTTTCCTTGAGTTCTTCTGCCTCCTTGGCAAGTTCTTCGTTTTCCGCCTTGGCAAGGTCCCTTATTTCAGGGTCAGGGTCGCTTAGCATCTGCTTGTTTTCTTCCAGCTGTTTTTCAACTTGCAGGTACCTTTCGTAGACCTTTACAATCTCGCCGAGATCGGCATGCTCCTTGGCTGCCTTTCTGAAGCGCTTCTGGTCTTTGATTATATCCGGAGTGCTGAGTTCTTTTTCCAGCTCGTAAAAGCGTCTTTGTATGCCTTCAAGCCTTTGAAACATCTGGGTATCACCTGAATCCAGTTAGGGTGAGGTCAAAAAAACTGACAGTTCTAAGATTATTTCTTTATTGCAGGGAAAACCTTCTGCAGGTCTTAACTGCAGCGGAAATCCCAAGGCCTGCAACTGGAAAAACATTCAGTTTGACAGGCCCCTATTTTTGTGCGTGTGGAATTATTTCAGAAAAAGCAGGGTTACAACCTTCCCAATGGGAAGTGACTTGAGTTTACTTGTCCTTTTCCAGGGTATTGCCGTATTTTCTCATGAATTTTTCAACCCTGCCCGCTGTGTCCACAAGCTTCTGCTTACCTGTAAAAAACGGATGACATTGTGAGCAGATTTCAACCTTGATGTTTTCAAGGGTGGAACCCACCTGAAATTCATTTCCGCATGCACATTTTACCTTTGCCAAGTGGTATTCCGGATGTATTCCCTGTTTCATAATTGCGAAGTCTCCATTTCAAAATTTTGCAAAGTTATTCTTAAGCATCTTCCCGGCTCAGGGGAAGGCCTTGCCTTCAAGATATCTTCCCATGCATCTGACATGGGCGTCTATTTATAAAAAGGTTACGGACATAAAGTCAAGCGGCTAATACAGGTGGCATCTGTCAGCGGTTCATGGATGCCAGGAATTCCTGGTTGTTCTCTGTATCCTTCATCTTGTCCAGGAGGAATTCCATGCTGTCTATGGGATTTAAGGGGGAAAGAAGTTTTCTGAGTATCCATACCCTGTTGAGGACTTCGGGAGGCAGCAGCAGCTCTTCCTTACGTGTCCCAGAGCGGTTTATGTCAACCGATGGGAATATCCGTTTTTCCGTAAGCTTTCTGTCGAGATGGATCTCCATGTTGCCTGTACCCTTGAATTCTTCGAATATGACCTCATCCATCCTGCTGCCGGTGTCAATGAGGGCAGTAGCTATAATTGTAAGGCTTCCGCCTTCTTCTATGTTTCTTGCTGCGCCGAAAAATCTTTTGGGCCTGTGCAGGGCATTTGAGTCCACACCTCCTGAAAGTATCTTTCCACTGGGCGGCACCACTGTATTATAGGCCCTGGCAAGCCTGGTGATGCTGTCCAGGAGGATGACCACGTCTTTTTTATGCTCCACGAGGCGTTTTGCCTTTTCTATTACCATTTCGGAAACCTGAACATGCCTCTGGGCCGGCTCGTCAAAGGTGGAGCTTATGACCTCGGCCTCAACAGAGCGCTGCATGTCCGTGACTTCTTCAGGCCTTTCGTCTATGAGAAGTACAATAAGAAATACCTCTGGATGGTTGTAGGAGATGGAGTTGGCTATGGATTGGAGCAGCATGGTCTTGCCTGTCCTGGGTGGTGCCACTATCAGGCCTCTCTGTCCCTTTCCTATGGGAGTCATAAGGTCCATTATCCTGCCGCCGAGATTGTCTGCCGTGGTCTCGAGCTTGAGCTGTTCTTCAGGATAAAGCGGGGTCAGGTTGTCAAAGTGGACCCTTTCAAATGCCTTGTCCGGGGGGTCAAAGTTCAGGGTTTCCACCTTAAGGAGTGCAAAATAGCGTTCCCCTTCCTTGGGTGGGCGGATCTGTCCTGAAATGGTATCCCCTGTGGTAAGGTTGAATCTTCTTATCTGTGAGGGCGACACGTATATATCGTCCGGGCCAGGCAGGTAATTGTAGTCAGGACTTCTGAGAAAGCCAAAGCCGTCCTGGAGTATTTCCAGTACGCCGTTTCCGTAAACAGTGCCTTTCTGTTCGGCCTGGGCCTTAAGTATGCTGAAGATTACATCCTGTTTCTTCCGAATGTGGGTAACATCAATGCCCAGTTCATGGGCAACCTTGAAGAGGTCGCTCACGCTCTTTTTCTTGAGGTCGTCGAGAAACAGCGTCTGCGGAGGGCTGCCGTTGCCCTGCTGGTTTTTTTTGCGGGAATTTGAATTTCCTGAAAGTTTTGGAGAGGATTTATCCTCAGATGTTTCCTTTTTACTGGTTTTAATACGCCTGGCCATTCAAGACACCTCAACGCCCTGATAATTTTTTAATTTTACGGGGATCTAAAAACAGAAAACGTCTCTTTTCGTCCTAAATAATGAAATTATGCGAGGCCTTGCTATTTTTCGCATGGAAAAGGCAGGGCCTGATGAAAAATCTTGTCCACGTTTTGATTTTTATGTGGAAGTTATTTGCCGTCTGGATTGGTAAGCCGTTTCAGACTTTTTGTGACTGACAGAAACCTATATAGCCATTTAATATGGTGACGTCAACACCTTTTTCTTGGATAAACGCCAGCCAGCAGGACCCTCAGGATATTTAGACCAGGGGCAGGAACTGGTCCCACCTTTCTGCAGAATTAAACATGACAAGATTTGTCAGGACTTCATTAACCGGTGCCTGCATGCCCAGCCTTCCTGCAATTTTCAGGATGGCCCCGGTTATAAATTCTATCTCGGTCTGCCTCCTGTTCATCCGGTCTTGAAGCATGGATGAACGATTTTTTGACGTCTTTTTGCATACTGTTCTTACGGTTTCGAGGCAGGTATCAAGGTCCATGTGAAGATCGATTCCGGCAAGCCTTAGGATCTCAAAGGCCTCTCGTACAGCCATTTCCTGAATCTGCAGGATTTCGGGATGATCCAGGATCTGACCATTTCTAAGCCCGGTCAGGGCCGTCAGGGGATTTATACCGATATTTACCAGGAGTTTTTTCCACAGTTCAGGATAGATGTCCCTGGTGACCGTGGTTTCCAGGGAGGCTTCATTGAAAGCCCTTGAAAGCTCATGGATCTTGTCCGGGATGTCTCCTGCACTATAAGGCCCTATCACAGTGGGGCCGCTGCCGGCATGCCTGACCGTGTTTTCTGAAACAAGATTGGCACCATGTGTTGTGGTTCCAAGGCACAGGTTTTGGGCCGGCACCACCTTTTCCAGGATTTCTCCTGCACCAATGCCGTTTTGAAGGCTGGCAACAAGGGTTTTATCCGAAATCAGCTTTCCGAGAGCCGGGAGTATAGATTCGGTCTGATATGCCTTTACCAGGACCAGCACGAATTCAGGAGGAGGCTGAATTGTTTCAGGAAGAACAGTAACCCTGGGTCTTGCGGACAACTGTCCATCCTTCTCCAGGACCCTTAGCCCGGAGGAGTTTAGATGTGCTGCCCTTTCATCCTTGTAGTCCAGGAGAAAAATATTGTGACCCGCCCTGAAAAGCTTTACGGCAAAAAGGATGCCCAGGGCACCAGGCCCTATCAAAGCAAAGCTTGGCATAGGCTTGAGTTTATCTTAAATTTGATATAGATAACTCCTGATTGCGGTTTTAAATGCATGTGAATTACCTTTCATTTTTTAAAAATTTCAGCCGCATTTAACAAGGCCGGGATAATAAGTTGCTCTTTAACTTGACAGTAGGTTCTCATCTTATTACACAATGCAAATCTTAATACCTTTCCTTTATATGCAGCAAGAAATAAGGGTAAAAGGCAGGAGATTTAACGGCAAATCCTACCCAGACCCTGAAGTTTAGAATAGGAGGCATTCAATGCTTGTCAAGGAGTGGATGGCTAATGAGCCAATAGTGGTAGATGAGAATACCTCGATCATGAAGGCCACCCAGATAATGAAAGAGAATAACATCAGGCGTATTCCCGTGGTCAGGGACGGACGCCTTATCGGTATCATCAGTGATCGGGATATAAAAGAGGCTGCACCTTCCAAGGCAACTTCCCTGGATGTACATGAGCTCTATTATCTCCTTTCGGAGATAAAGATAAAGGACATCATGACACCTGATCCCATAACCCTGCGGGAAAATGATTCCGTGGAGAAGGCCGCGGTCATTATGCTGGAAAACCGCATCTCCGGCATGCCCATAGTGGATGACGACAATCATGTCATAGGTATCATTACAGAGACGGACGTCTTCAAGGTCATGGTCAGCATAACAGGGGCATACAGGAGTCCCATCCAGTTGGCCTTTGATATGGAAGATCGCCCCGGCTCGCTCAACAAGCTCCTTAACGCAATACGCGAACAGGGCGGCCGAATAGTGAGTGTGCTGACCTCGCACGAACACATGCCCGTGGGCAGGAGAGAGGTCTATATCCGGCTGAAGGATATGCCGGATGAAGAACTTGACAAGCTTGTGGACAGCCTGAAAAAAGACTTCAAGGTACTTTTCGTTATCAAGGAAGACCTGTCAAATATACCCAAAAAGAGGGCCTGATATACCTGGCAGCAGCTCGGATCAGGCCTAATTTCCCAAAATATATTCCAGGGCCGGGCGGATTTCAGGAAATTCAAACCTGAAACCCGCCTCCAATGCCCTTTTTGGATAAACCTCCTTACTGGCTGTAAGCACTGCTGCAGCCTGTCCGAACAACAGTTTCAGGGCAAAAACAGGTACAGGTATCAAGGCAGGCCGATGCAGGGTCTCGGCCAGTGCCCGGGTAAATTCCCTGTTGGTTACAGGGTTCGGGCTGACTGCATTGACTGGGCCGGTGAGTCCGGAATTAATGATAAATTTCAGGAGCCTTGCCACATCACCAAGGGCAATCCAGCTCATGATCATGTCTCCCCTTCCTATGGGGCCTCCAATGCCGAGCCTGAAGGGTGTGAGCATCTTGGCCAGCGCGCCTCCTCCCTGGCCCAGCACCACGCCAAACCTTACAATAGTCAGCTTATACTTGCATTTTGCTGCCTCGTCTTCCCATTTGGCAGTAAGATCTGCCAGGAAACCATTGTCCTTTTCCGGACAGGTTTCATCACATGGCATGTTGTCGGGATAGATGCCGATGGCAGAGGCAGAAATCAGGTGTCTGGTCCCGGCCTCGTTTACAGCCTTGACCACCTGCCTGGTTGTCTCTATCCTGCTTGAGACGAGTTCATCGCGGTAGCTTTTGGTCCATCTCCTTATTATGGGCCGTCCTGCCAGGTTGATTACAGCGTCTGCCTTTGAAATCTTAAGGGCAAGGCCTCCTGTTTGAAAATCCTCTCTGGTGACGGGGATAACATCCTTGAAATACGAAAGAAGATAAGAACCAATGAAGCCGGTGCTCCCGGTAATTGCGACTTTCATGCATTACACTCCTTTTTTGCTTTAGGCCGAGCTGTAAATCAATATTCAGCCATTTGAATATGAAATAAAACACAAATTATGGAATCGGGCACTTTCCATAGACACGGTGGAAGAATAAAAAGCATGAAATAATTATTTCATCACTTGACTCCGTATCATTTTTCCTTTAATTAAAAAGAGTTATTTAAGATTGAGAAATTTTTAATAGGCACAACGGGAGCATTCCCAGTTTGTCCCTGGACGAAGAAGAGTAAGGAAGGTGCATTTCTTTCAAGGTTCACCAAGCCGCTGTGCAAGTTTCAAATTCTTATCGAATACAGAACATCACTAATCTCAAGCGGCTGGACTGCGGCTGAAGTTGGCTTCCTTGTGGTGAAACCTTTCAAGAAACACACCTTCCTTGCCAATGGCACAAATGGGGGACAAACTGGGAATGCTCCCGGCACAAGGAACATCGGGGAGAGGAAATGACTTTAACCAAGGCGGATCTTGTAAACAAGCTGTATGAATCCGAGGTGCTGACAAAGGCCGAGGCAGTAGAAGCAGTAGAAACCGTAATCGAGATTTTAAAACAGACCCTGGAAGACGGTGAAAATGTGCTCATCAGCGGCTTTGGCAAGTTCACTGTAAAAGACAAGAGGGCAAGGCGTGGTAGAAACCCCCATACAGGGGAAGACTTGATCCTTGCTCCAAGACGGGTTGTTACCTTCAAACCTTCGGGTGTTCTCAGAAACAAGATCAATAACCCGTGAGAGCAGTGTCCTCGCTATTTTGCTGTTGGTAAAATAGCTGGCCGCAGGCAGCCTTAATATCCCTTCCCTTGCTCTTTCTAATGATTACAGTGTAATTCCTGTCCTTTAATATTTTCTGAAAATCCAAAACGCTATTTCGGTCCGGTTCCCTGAACGGCAGCCCGGCACTCTGGTTGAAGGGTATGAGATTTATCTTTGATGGAATGGCTTTGAGAAGCCGTGCCAGCCTTTGTGCGTCTTCCCTGGTATCATTTATCCCCTTTAGCAGCAGATATTCAAAGGTAATCCGCCTTCTTGGCGGCAGCCTGAAACTCCTGCATGCCTCAAGCAGGGTCTCAATGGGATAGGACCGATTTATGGGCATGAGTCTGTCCCTCTGGGTATTGTTGGTTGCATGCAGGGAGACGGCAAGCCCCACGGATGTTCTTTCTCCGAGTTCTACAATTTTTGGGGCAATTCCGCTGGTAGAAACAGTGATTCTCCTCTGGGAAAAATTGAGGCCCAGGTCACAGGTAAGTATTTCTATGGCAGTTATGAGATTATTGAAATTGGCAAGGGGTTCCCCCATGCCCATGAAAACAAGGTTTCTGGGCTGCTGTTCAGGGGGCAGATCCTGAACTGCCGCAAGGACTTGGCCTGCTATTTCCGAGGGGGCGAGGTTGCGGTAAAATCCCATTTTCCCCGTAAGGCAAAAGGCGCATCCCATGGCACATCCTGCCTGTGTTGAAACGCAGAGTGTAGTGTGATCCTTTTCCGGGATGAGCACGGCCTCTATTATGAGACCGTCTTTCAATTTATACGCCCACTTTATGGTGCCGTCCGAGGAATCAAGCCTCTTGGCCTGTTCCAGGTGGTAAATCCTGTAGTCTTTGGAAAGTTCGGCCCTTAGGGCCACAGAAAACTCTGTTATTTCGTCAAAGGAATGGATCCCCTTTTGCCAAAGCCACTTGAAAAGCTGTCGTCCTCTGAAGGCAGGAAGACCCCTTTCCCGCACCAGGTGTTCCAGTTCTTTGCAGGAAAGGGATTTGAGGTCTGTCATGAAAGTTCCTTGAGAAGTGCCTCGGCATCCTTTCGCTCTGGAAAGGGGGTCTTTGATTCAAGGGCTGTTTTAAGGTGTTCAACGGCTTCCTGTCCTTTTCCAAGCCCCTTGAGGGCCACTGCCATGTGATAGTTTATAGTGGGCTGGTTTGGCCATTTTTTAAGGGCCTGGGAAAGATCTGCAACTGCCAGCTCGAAGCTCCCCTTTTTTGCAAGGATCCAGCCCGAGGTATCCAGAATGGACGGCTGTTCGGGTGCGGCCTGCTTGGCCTTCTGGATATAAATGAAGGCCTCCTCCAGCTGGTTCTTGTCTGCCAGGAGCCATGCCAGGTTATTTGCTGCCGGGGCAAAATCAGGTTTGGCCTTGAGCGCATCCCTGTAGGCCGCTTCAGCCTTGTCCATGCGGCCGAGTTTCTGTTCTATGGAGCCTATTGCCATGTAGGCCATTACAAGATTCGGGTTCTTTTTAAGGAGTTTCCTGTATTCTTCAATGGCCTTGTCTGCCTTGCCGGTGGCCACGTAAATTTTTGCAAGGGCAACATACGGGGCCACGAGGTTCTCGTTTATGGATAAGGCCTTCTTAAAGGCAGTTGCTGCAGCATCATATTTGCCCGTGGCCATAAGGATTCGACCTTCAAGCATGGCTGCTGCAGCATTTTTGGGATCCTTGGCTTCAACCTGGCGGATTAGAGCGAGGGCGTCTTCCGGCCTCTTTTCCTTCATGTAAACTGCCACAAGTGTGGTAAGGGCAGGCAGGTACCTGGGCTCTTTTTCCACTATTTCCCCGAGGAGTTTTACGCCGCCTTCCGTCTCACCCTTTCCAAGCCTGGCCCTTGCCAGAAGATATTTGGCCCTGGTGTTTTCCGGCTGCTTTTCCAGTACCTTTTCCAGGTCAGACACGGCTGCCTTGAAATCCTTTTTCAACATGAGTGCCGAGGCATGCAGGGTAAGGGCCATGGGTTCGTCCTTGGCACGTTTTAGTATGTAATCTGTCTGGAAGAGGGAGTCGTCAGGCTTTCTTTCCCGGAGGTAAATATCAGCCAGAAGAAGCCTGGCCTTTAGAAACCCGGGTGCCTGGACAGTACAGGTAACAAGGTCATCCTCGGCATCTTTTATCTTGCCCTTGCCAAGATATGCCAGAGCCCTGAAGTAAAGAGTCTGGGGGTCCTTGGATGCCTTTTGGAGCACCTGGTCCAAATATTTCAGTGCATTGTCGAAATCCTTTTTCATCAGTGCAAGCCTTCCCTTGACCAGGAGGGCTGCGGGCTGGGCAGGGTCCTTCTTCAAGCTTACTTCTGCAAGCTTGGCTGCTTGATCGGTCTTGTTCAGGTTCAGTTTCAAAAGGGCTAGCTTGGCAGTAACATTCTGATTGTCTGGAGCAAGTTCATGGGCCTTTTCCAGCAGCTTTTCAGCCTCGGCAGACTTATTGTTCTGGAGTTCAAGGTCTGCCTTGATTATCAGGGGCACTATGTTTTTGGGAAAGGACTTGATTGCCTGGTCGATTTCTGCCCTGGCAGCTTCTTTATTTTGGTGTCTCAGGTAGTATTTTATCAAGGCCAGGGCCGGGTCGAGTTCCTTGGGATAGCTCTTTTTGAGCTCAAGGAGCAGCCTTTCAGCCAGTTCTTGCTTGTCCTTGTCCCTTTCGTACAAACCGGCAAGCATCAAGCCTGCCTGGATCTTTTCCCTGTCGGTCTTGCTGACAGCCTGTGCCTTTTTCACCAACTTTTCAGCTTCAGCCAGGTTGTTCTTGGACAAGTAGGCATTTGCCAGGGTCAGGTATACGCTCCTGTTGTTTGGATCCTTTTCCAGGGCAGTTTTTAAGGTCTTTATTGCCTCATCTGTTTTTCCCTTTTTGAGATCGAGATTGGATTTAAGTACCAGGGCCTCCACGTCGGAAGGATTCTTTTTCAGGAGATAGTCGATATGTTTGGCCGCCTCTTCGTTTTGCTTGGCAAGCAACAGGAACTGTATGAGCTTTATTCTGGCGTCCCTGTTTTCAGGGTCCACGTCAACGGTCTTTCTCAGTTCTGAAAGGGCCTCCCTGAACCTGCCAAGCCTTATATCGCAAAGGGCCAGCTGATAATGGCCGGGGCCGTATTTCGGATCAATCTGTATGACATTTTTGAACTCGATAGCTGCTGATTTAAGCTTGTCCTTTTTTACATATTCCATGCCCCTTTTGAAATGGTCGGCCTTTCTTTCTTCCGGGGAACTGCAGCCTGCAAAAAGGGCTGTGACAGCTGCAACAATGAGCAGCACCAATAAAACACGCAAAATCTTGTCCTTTTTTTGCATCTTTTTCTCCATTCCTGTTAGTTTTTCAAGGAAGGCTGCCCCGTGGATTCAAGGACGCTCATCCAGAAACGGCTGTTCAGGTTTACCCGTTTTTTACGCATGATGGCGCTTTTCAGGGGGATGTGGACATAGCGGTCATTCCACAGACTTACCATCATGTCAGTCTTTCCGGCCATGGCAGCATGGACAGCATTCTGGCCCAGGTTTCCGCAGTAGAGGCTGTCATCCACGTTCGAGGGGACACTTCTTATTATGTAGCTTGGATCAATGTATCTGATATAGAGCTCCCGTCCCACGGAATGGAAGTGTTCCTGGATCTTCTGCTTCAGGAACTTGCCGATATCTCCGAGTTTTACGTTGCCCGAAAGGTCTTTCTCCTTGGGCTGGTCCTTGAAATATTTCTGTCCTGCCCCTTCTGCCACTACTATTACTGCATGTCCCCTGTTGTCCAGTCTCTGCTCCAGGTGTTTTAAGAGCCCTTTTTCACCTTCCAGGTCAAAATCACTTTCAGGTATGAGGCAGTAATTGACTTCTCTCAGGGCAATGGTTGCTGCTGCAGCTATGAAGCCAGCATAGCGCCCCATGAGCTTGACAAGCCCGATGCAGTTGGGGGCGCCAAGGGCCTCTGTATGGGCGCATCTTATTGATTCACATGCCATCTGCACGGCAGTGTCAAAGCCGAAGGTCTTGGACACAAGGAATATATCGTTGTCTATGGTCTTTGGAATGGCAATGACAGCTATTTTGCGGCCTCTTTTTTCTATCTCCTCGGCAATCTTGGCACTTGCTTTGAACGTGCCGTCGCCTCCAATGGTAAATAGTATGGAAACGTTCATCTTTTCCAGGGCGTCGACTATTTCTTCAGTGGGCTGAGGCCCCCTTGAGGAGCCGAGTATTGTGCCTCCGTATTCATGAATTCGGTCTACTGCCTGGGGGGTCAGTTCCATTACGGGAAGCCCGTAATCGGCAATAAATCCCCGCAGTCCATATCTTATACCAAAGACGGTTTGCACTCCGTAGCCGTAATAAAGGGTCATCACAATGGAACGGATAACATCGTTTATTCCCGGGCAGAGACCGCCGCAGGTCACTACAGCACACTTGGTCTTTGCCGGATCGAAATATATCTCCTTCCTTGGACCGGCAAGCTCAAAACTCGGAAGCTCCCTGCCTGCCTGGTTCAGGGATTTTGCAGAACGTGCAGAGGCAAGAAGCAGCACCCTGTCGCTGTCTGATACAAAACATGAATAGTCCTTCTTTGAGAACGGAGAAATTATGTTTGTCTCACCAAGGTTCTTGATGGCAGTGATTATTTCCTCTGGATTTTCTATCTCGTCTACGAGCCCTTTGATGCTGCAGGTTTCCGACACCTTGATGCCTCCTGTTTTATTTTATTTGGAAATGAAGTGTTCATGGGATGCGCAGGTGATATAATAAAATTATTGTCACCTTTTCGTTCAACCAGCAACAGTTAAAATATCACAGTTTGGAATGAAAAACCAATAAGAGTATGAAGATAGGTGTATTTGACTCGGGTGTCGGCGGCTTTACAGTGGTTCGGGAACTCTTGAGGCTCATACCGCAGGTACCAATAGTCTATTTCGGGGATACGGCCAGGGCGCCCTATGGCACAAAGAGCCGCAGGACCCTGGTTGAATTTGCCATGGAAGATGCCCGCTTTCTTATGGAGCACGGGGCCGGCATGATTGTCATTGCATGTCACAGTGCAGCAAGTACTGCCACTGACGAGCTCAAAAGGTGCCTTGACATCCCGATATTTGATGTTGTTTCCCCCTCCATAGAACAGGCCTGCAATCTTACCAAAAACAAGCGCATAGGCCTCATGGGAACCAGGGCAACGGTTTCAAGCGGAATCTATGCAGAAAAGATCCCCAAAAAGCTGCCAGGGGCAAGGCTCTTCCAGCAGCCCTGCCCGCTGCTGGTCCCCCTTGTGGAAGAAGGATGGCTGAAGGGGAGGGAGACCAGGATGATAGTAAAGAAATATCTCAGGCCCCTAAAGAACCAGCAGATAGACACCCTTATCCTGGGATGTACCCATTATCCCCTATTGAAAGATGTGATAAGGGAAAAGGCGGGAAAAAGGATAAAAATAGTGGATCCTTCCCTGGAGGTGGCAAGGCAGGTGGCCGAGGAAATAAACCGCAAAAAGGCCTTGCAGGGCAGTGACCAGCTGGTTCAGGAAATACCTCACAGGTTCTTTGTCTCAGATCTCACCCCCCATACCGAAGACATAGTGGCTTCATTTCTCGGTATGAGGGTAAGGCTTGAAAGGATATGACCGCCTGCCCGGATAAGAAAGGGCTCAGGCATTACGTGACGAGTTTCAGGGCAGAACAGGCCGTGGATCAACCGGGAAGGCCGGTCATCTATGTTTGATTCAGAGCTGAAAAGATTATTCTCACCCTTTCCAGATCTTCCTCGGTATCCACATCCACCGGTGCCTTTTCAACGATCTTCACCAGAATGTCAAAGCCGTTTTCAAGGGCCCTCAGCTGTTCAAGTTTTTCAACTGACTCAAGACGTCCCTCAGGGAGAGAGACGAATTTCTGGAGGAAATCCATGCGGTAGGCATAAAGGCCCAGGTGGCGCAGGTACGGCCTGTCTTCCTTTTCAAGTGCTTGATCCCTGTCAAATGGGATCAGGGACCTGGAAAAATAAAGTGCCCGGCCTGAAACATCGAGGACTACCTTCACCCTGTTGGGGTCTGCAGCCTCTGCTATGCCCACAGGGCATGCAGCTGTTGAAATGACTGCTGAATCAGCCGTTATGAGTGCATCTATGACGGCCTCTACCGTGTCCTCATCTACCAGGGGCTGGTCACCTTGGACATTGATCACTATGTCACCTGGACCGACTCCCAGAATCCTTGCTGCTTCTGCCAGCCTGTCGGTTCCAGATGGATGATCCGGGCTTGTCATGACTGCCTTGAACCCTCGTGCCTCTACGCAGTCCAGGATCTTACTGCTGTCAGTGGCTACAGCTGTCCTGTCTATACACTTCATTTTTGCCACCCTTTCCACAACCCTGAGAATCATGGGCTTTCCGCAAATATCAGCAAGGGGTTTTCCAGGAAGTCTGGAAGAGCCGATACGGGCAGGTATTATGGCAGTCACCCTGTTTTTATTCATCTTGCAGGTCTAGCGCCATGTTGTAAATGAGGCTTCTTCTTGTTCCGCAAAGTTTTGAAAGGAGCCTTGACGCCTCTTTGACAGAAATTTTTTCTCCCTCAAGGAGGCTTCTGAGGGCGGATTCAAGGAGCTCGGTATCAACGGCCCTTTTTTCCCTCCTGCCGGCGCCTTCAAGAACCAGTGTAATTTCCCCCCTGATCTTTTCTTTTTCCAGGATCTTTATCAGCCCTCCAACAGTGGCAAAAATGCAGGTTTCATGGCTTTTGGTCATTTCCCTGGCGAGAAATATCTTTCTGTCTCCCAGTATTTCAAGGATGTCCCTGAGTGATTTGAGGAGCCTGTGCGGTGCCTCGAAAAAGACGATAACAGTCTCAATGGCCAGGAGGTCTTGCAGCCTTTGGCGCCTTTCAGCAGCCCTTGAAGGCAGAAAACCTGCAAAGTGAAAGGATCTTCCCGGAAAACCCGAGACACTGAGTGCTGCAGTTGCAGCAGATGGTCCCGGAACCGGCACTATCTCCACACCGCTTTTTCTCAAAAGGGCAACAAGCCGTGCTCCAGGGTCTGAAAGGCCGGGGGTTCCTGCATCTGAGACAAGGGCAGCAGAATTTCCATGCTTAAGAAAATCAAGGATCAGGCCTGCCTTTTCTGCCTCGTTATATTCGTTGCAGCTTATCACCTTCTTCTTTATGCCCAGATGACTAAGCAGTTTTCTTGTCCGCCTGGTATCTTCTGCTGCAATGAGCCCGCTTTCTTTCATACACTCCACAGCCCTGAAAGTGATATCTCGCAGGTTGCCTATGGGAGTGCCCACAACGAAAAGTCTGCCAGGAGCAGTATTCATTTTCTTCCGGATTGTTTTGCCACTACGGTCATCCTCTGAAAGGTGGTTACAAAGGTGAAGATGGAGATGATGATCAGGACAGGCTTTATCCATCCGGTAATAATGGCAAAAATGAACAGTACTATCCTTTCGAAACGGGTAAGGATTCCAACGCTGCATTCAAAACCCAGGGCTTCTGCCTTGGCCCTTGTATAGCTTACAAAAAAAGAACCTGAAAGGGCAGTTATCACCAGAACTGCTGCCAGGGCACCTTCATTGAGATGTGCCAGGAGGTAATAGAGGAGGCCGGTATAGACCAGGAATTCTTCATACCTGTCAACGCTTGCATCCAGAAAGGCACCGAATCTGGTTTCAAGGCCGCTGTCCCTGGCCAGGGTGCCGTCCAGCACGTCCAGTGGACTGAATACGATGAGTATGACTGCACACCACCCGGGATGGCCCGAAGCAAGGACCACGGCTGCTGCCGCATATGCCAGCATTCCCAAGATGGTGAGCATGTTGGGCGTCAATCCCAACCTGCCCAGAAAACGTGCAGAAGGAAGAAGTATTGGTTGAGACAACTGTCTCATTTTGTCGCTCAGGGCACCCTCGCTCAAGATACTATTTCCTCGTCATTGTTGAAATCGTGCAACAGGGAAAAGGACCTGCCGGGTAAAAATCCATGTTGGCTGTTCCATGTCATCGAGTTAAAGACGTTCAGGTTTTCAGCTTCGCTATTTTTCAATATCTCTAAGGTCCAGCTGCCTCAAGACGCCGGCGCATCTTGGACATACATCGGTGAATTCTTCATCCTTTCCTATCTCCTCGCTCCAGGTCCAGCATCTCGCACATTTAGCTCCTGAAGCGGGAATCACAAGACAGGAAAGCCCGGGAATTTCCTCGCTTTCCCAAATGTTGCCTTCTCTTGTCTGTTCCTGATCAAAGCCTTGTACTATTTCCAGCTGGGAAACAATGGTGACAAGTTTGAGGGTGTCTTCCAGATGGGTATTTGGAGTTATGCCTGCTGTTTCAGGAAGTTTCAGGAGTACCTTGGCATCCAGTGCAAGGCCTATTCGTTTCTCCCGTCTTGCAAGTTCAAGGGCCTTGGTAATTTCATTTCTTAGTTTCCATATCTTGTCCCAGTAGTCGGCCTCCTGGGAGCTTAGCGCATTGTCCGCAATATCTGCAAATTCCTGCAAAAAGATAGAGGAATCATCACTGCCGCTAAGATGTATCCACGCCTCCTCTGATGTAAATGACAAGACAGGGGCCATGTTCATTATAAGATTTCTGCAGATTTCATACATGGCAGTCTGTGCAGAGCGCCTGAGCCGGCCGGCAGGAAGTTCACAGTAAAGTCTGTCCTTGAGGATGTCCAGGTAAAGGGAGCTGAGATCAACCGTGCAGAACTGGTAAAGGCTGTGAAAGACCACGTGAAACCTGTAATCACCGTAGGCCTGCCTGACCCTTTTCATGACACTTCTGGTCCTGGCAAGGGCCCACCTGTCTATGGGCTCCATTTCCGAAACAGAGATACGGTCCTTTTCAGGATCGAAGTCATAGAGGTTCCCAAGTAGATATCTTATGGTGTTTCTGATTTTTCGATAGGCCTCGGTGAGCCTTTGAAGGATCTCATCCGATATCTTTATATCATCCTGGTAATCCTCTGCAGATACCCAGAGTCTCAGGATTTCTGCGCCGAAACGCTTGATTACCTTGTCCGGCGGTATAACATTTCCCACAGACTTGGACATCTTCTTGCCCTGGGCATCAACCACAAAGCCATGGGTAAGGACCTGGCGGTAGGGGGCCTTATGCCTTGTAGCTACAGATGTGAGAAGTGAACTCTGAAACCAGCCCCTGTGCTGGTCGCTGCCCTCGAGATACATGTCTGCAGGCCAGGAGAGGTCTTCTCTTTCCTCAAGCACTGCCGCATGGCTTACGCCCGAGTCAAACCAGACATCCAGGATATCTTCTTCCTTCTGAAATGCCTTTCCCCCGCATTCAGAACATATTGCTCCGGCAGGGAGAAAGTGCTCGGGAGGATGAGAAAACCAGGAATCGGCCCCTTCTTCTTCAAAGGTTTTTACGATCCGGTCCGCGGTTTCCCTGTCCATGAAGGGGGCATGGCAGTCCTTGCAGACAAAGACCGTTATGGGAACACCCCAGGCCCTCTGCCTGGAAATACACCAGTCGGGCCTTGTTTCCACCATGCCGTAAATTCTTTCCCTTCCCCATGAGGGTATCCACTTGACATCCATGATATTTTCCAGGGCTTCCTTTCTAAGCCCCTTCTTTTCCATGGAAATGAACCACTGGGCAGTTGCCCTGAATATCACAGGCCTTTTGCACCGCCAGCAGTGAGGATAACTGTGTTCCATGTCTTCCTGGTGTACCAGGCGGCCCTTATCTTTAAGGAGTTCCACTATCCTGGGGTTTGCCTCGAATATGTCCATTTCGGCAAATCTTTCCACCTCCCTGGTGAAACGGCCCTGGTCGTCAACAGGGGAATAGACCTCCAGGCCGTACCTCCTGCTGCTTTCAAAATCTTCTGCACCGTGTCCAGGTGCAATGTGCACACAGCCCGTGCCGGAATCAAGGGTGACGTAGTCTGCATTGATCACAGGTCCCTCCCTTTCTATGAAGGGATGGCTTACCTTCTTGTTTTCAATCTCTGTACCCATGAATTCTGCCAGGATTTCTATGTCAGCCTGCTCCAGGCCAAGGGAGGCAATCACAGGCATCACCCTTTTGGATGCCATTATCCAGATCTCGAAATCTTCTCCAGGCTCGCATCCTATGCCAGCCTTCTCCATGGCCTTAGAGGAGATCTTCACTGCGGAATATTCAAATTCGGGATGAACTGCAACTGCCCTGTTGGCAGGAAGGGTCCATGGTGTGGTGGTCCAGATGAGGATAAATGCGCTGCGGCCCGGTTCTATGCCTGTTTTTTCCTGGAGCCACTGGCGGCAGTCAGGGGCACAGGGGAACTTAACCGTTATGGATTCTGACCTGTGAGGCGCGTATTCCACCTCGGCCTCTGCAAGGGCGGTAACACAGGTAGGGCACCAGTAAACGGGTTTGGTGCTTTTTATTACATGTCCGTCCAGGAATATCCTGCAGAATTCCCTGGCAATGGTTGCCTCGTAGCCATAGTTCATGGTCAGGTACGGGTTGTCCCAATCCCCCAGGACTCCCAGCCTCTGGAATTCCTGTTTTTGTATCTTTACGAACTTTTCTGCATACTTTCTGCAGGCCTTTCTGATGGAAAGTTTGGACATCTCCCTTTTTTTCGGCCCAAGCTGTTTTTCCACGTTGTGTTCAATAGGCAGGCCGTGGCAGTCCCATCCCGGGACAAACGGGGCGTAACGGCCCGTCATTAGCCTGGACTTGATAATTATATCCTTTAGAACCTTGTTTACAGTGTGGCCGAGATGGAGATGACCGTTGGCGTAAGGCGGACCGTCGTGAAGGATAAAGGTAGGGCGGCCTGTCTTTTCCCTTGTGAGCATTCCATAGAGATCCATTTTGTCCCAGCGTTTGAGCATCTGGGGCTCCCGCTGATTTAGATTGGCCTTCATTGGAAATTTGGTCTTTGGAAGATTAAGGGTCTTTTTATAGTCCATTTATGCCTCTTCTCTATTATGCAGGTGAAGCTGAATTTTTTGTCTCAGGGTAAAAAAAACAGGCACAGCCTGTTTGTATGCGACATAAGTTCCATTTTGCAGGCGCTGTCGGCGTGCCTGGGCTTCATCTTAGGTAAACAGCGCATATTACAGCAGAGTATACTCTATGCCAGGCAAGTTCACCTAAATTTTATACCCGCCTTCTCTTAGCTCATTTTCGCTGATCACTCAAGGAGCTTTTTGCAAAATTTACTGGCAAAAAGGCCTTAATATATCAGTTCTTGGGGTCGATAAGTTCAATGAACGGAGATTTTTCAAATTTTATGCTGAGGACATCTTTATGAAGGCATTAGTGGTGGATGATTCCAAATCCATGCGCAACATCGTCAGAGCCGGCCTTAAGCAGATGGAGCATTTCGAGCAGATCACCGAGGCAGTAGATGGTGTGGATGCCCTGAAAAAGCTGAATGAAAACGGCCCATTCGATATCGTACTTCTGGACTGGTACATGCCGAACATGGAGGGCTTTGACTGCCTCTTGGAAATCCGCAAGAAGGCCGAGTGGAATGATACCAAGGTGATGATGGTAACCACGGAAAACCAGCAGGAAAACGTGATCAAGGCAGTAATGGCAGGTGCCAACGAGTATCTCATGAAGCCCTTTACGCCAGAGATGCTTGAGGAAAAGGTCAGGATGGTACTGGAGCTATGACAAGGGTCCTTATTGTCGATGATTCCGTGGTGTTCAGAAAGATACTGTCTGAAGCACTGGGGAAGCATCCGGGAATAACCGTGGCAGGAACTGCCTGCAACGGCAGGGAAGCAATCAGCAAGGTGCGCCTGCTCCATCCGGATCTCATGATCCTGGATGTGGAGATGCCAGAAATGGACGGGCTTGCCACCCTTGATGAACTTAAGAAGCAGCGTCTTGAGACCGGGGTCATCATGTTTTCGACCCTTACGTCTTCCGGTGCAGAGACTACCATCGAAGCCTTGTCTAGGGGGGCCTTTGATTTTGTGCCAAAGCCTACGGGAACAGGGGCATTTGCCCAGAGCGTCAGCTGTATCCGGCAGGAACTTATTCCAAAGATAGAGGCATTTGGCCACAAGAGAAACGGGAGAAAAAAAAGGGTTGGCAGGACCTTCAGCATGAAGAAGGCCTCTGGCCCGGTCAGGGGCTCCATGGCAGTATTGAAAAAGGAAAGGACAGTTGAAAGACCGTCTCCCAGGCTGGCAGCCACCAGACATTTCAGGGCTGAGGCCGTGGCAATAGGGGTTTCCACTGGCGGGCCCAATGCCCTTAATGAAGTTATCCCCAGGTTTCCCTCTTCTTTCCGTCTGCCGGTTTTCCTGGTGCAGCATATGCCCCCGGTATTCACGACCCAGCTTGCCTCAAGACTGAATCACAAATCAAAGCTGGAAGTGGTGGAGGCCAAGGACGGGATGATTGTAAAGCCAGGCACGGTTTATCTGGCACCTGGTGATTACCACATGGAAGTGGCCAAGGAAAACAATACAAAGATTATTCGCCTGAATCAGGGCCCCCTGGTAAACAGCTGCAGGCCTGCAGTTGACGTGCTGTTCCGCTCGGTTTCCAGGATTTACGGAGACAAGGTTGTGGCCGCAATACTCACCGGCATGGGCCGGGATGGTTTTGAAGGAGCCAAAATTTTAAAGCAGAAAAGGGCCAGGATCATTGCCCAGGACAAGGACACAAGTGTTGTCTGGGGCATGCCCAAATTTGTTGTAGAGGCAGGTATTGCCGACAGGGTGGTACCGCTTGGCAATATAACTGCAACCATTATGGAACTTTCAGGTCAGAGATTTTGATTAGATCTTCAGCGAGGTAAAAGAGACGATGATTAATCCGGAACAGTTCCGGTTCTTTTCGGATATGGTCAGGCAGACCAGCGGTATATCCCTGCAGAAGGGCAAGGAATACCTGCTTGAAAGCCGTCTCAATGAGCTGGCCAGGGTACTCGGCCTAAGGAGCATTGACGAGCTTTACAGGAAGACCAAGTTTCAACCTACTCCGAAGCTCAAGGAACAGATAGTCGAGGCCATGACCACCAATGAGACCTACTTTTTCAGGGATCAGCACCCCTTTGATTCCTTGAAAAACCACGTGATTCCAGAACTCATGGAGCTAAGGAAAAAGGAAAGAAGAATGAAGTTCTGGAGTGCAGCCTGCTCAACAGGCCAGGAACCATACAGCATAGCCATGATCCTAAAAGAACACTTCCAGGCACTGAGCAGCTGGAAGGTGGAGATAATTGCATCTGATATATCCCAGCAGGCAATAGACAAGGGGAGAAACGGCAGGTTTACCCAGGTGGAGGTGAACAGGGGTCTGCCGATCCAGCTTCTTATCAAGTACTTCAAGCAAAACGGTGCCTTCTGGATGGTAAACGATACGCTGAAGGGGCTCATCAAGTTCAGGAAGGTAAATCTTATGGGTCCCTTTATAGGTGTGTCTGGCATGGATGTGATCATGTGCAGGTATGTGCTTATCTATTTTGACCAGAAAACCAAAAAAGACATTCTGGTAAAACTGGTAAAGGCGTTGAATCCCGGCGGATATCTGTTTCTGGGAGCTACGGAAACGCCCGTTGGCCTTCCGCCGACCATGAAGAGAAAGGTGTTCGGCAGGTCAACTTGCTGGCAGAAAACAACCCGTTAAAGGAGAAAAAGATATGGGTATGGAAGACGACATCCTTAAAGATTTTCTTGCTGAGTCCAAGGAGAATCTCGAGCTTCTTGATCAGCAGTTTGTTGAACTGGAACAGGAACCAGAAAACGAAGACCTTATAAAGAGCATCTTCAGGACCATTCATACCATAAAGGGCACATCTGGTTTTTTCGGTTTCACTACACTGGAGGGGATAGCCCACTTTGCAGAAGACATTCTTTCAAAGCTGCGGGACGGTCTTGTGCAGGTCAACGAGGAAATCACAACAGTACTTCTTCAGTCAGTGGATTATATAAAGGCCATACTCGCTGAACTGGAAAACACCGGCCAGGAGCCGGTTGATACGGAATACCTGGATTTCATAGTAGATCTCAGGAATTTTTCAGAAAAGATCACAAAGAATGTATCTGCAGTAAATACTCATGATAAGCAGCCTGAGACTGCTGAAGATACCGAAGAGGCCGGATCAGCTAAAAGTGCAGGGGAAGAAACATCCGAAAAGGCCGCAGCAGAAGCCCAGGCCGCTCAGGAGCAAGAAAAGGCAGAAAAGGCCCAAGACTCCAAGGCAGCAGACAAGGATGTAAAGGAAGCTTCCGGACAGGTCTCAAGGCCTGAGCCTAAGGCTGCCACTCCCAGGGTGAAGAAAAAGGGAGCAAAGGTTCACTCGGCACATCTTACAGAGACCCATGTGAGGATAGACGTGCATTTGCTGGATCAGCTTATGACCCTGGCAGGTGAACTTGTGCTTTCGCGCAACCGGATGACCCAGTTGGCTAGCAAGCTGAACGATCCTGATTTTGCCACGGCAAACCAGAGGATGAGCCTTGTTGTCACGGAACTCCAGGAACAGATAATGAAGACCAGGATGCAGCCCATCGGAAATGTCTTCAACAAGTTTCCCAGGATAGTCAGGGACCTTGCAAAAACCGCATCCAAGAAGGTACAGCTCAAGATAGTCGGCGCAGAGACTGAACTGGATCGTTCCATCATTGAAAGCATCAAGGACCCCTTGACCCACATGGTCAGAAACTCCATTGATCACGGCATAGAAGCGCCCGACATCAGGCTCCAGAGCGAAAAGCCTCCTGTGGGAAACCTTACCATGAAGGCTTACCACGAGGGCGGCCAGGTCATTATTGAAATTACAGATGACGGGGCAGGCATAGATCCCGACAAGCTCCGGGCCAAGGCGGTGGAAAAGGGAATCATCTCCGAGGAGCAGGCCAGGGCCCTGAGCAACAGGGAAGCGCTCATGCTGATCTTCCAGCCCGGTTTTTCCACTGCTGAAAAGGTTACAAATATCTCAGGCCGGGGCGTGGGCATGGACGTTGTCAAGACCAACATCGAAAAGCTCGGCGGCACAGTGGAACTGGAAAGCAGCATTGGTGTTGGTACAACGGTAAAGATCAAGATACCCCTTACCCTAGCAATCATACCTGCCTTAATCGTGAACAGTGCAGGCCAAAGATATGCCATACCGCAGGTCAACCTGGTGGAACTCGTCCACCTTAATCCCAAGTCTGCCAAAAAGGACGTGCAGATAATCGGAAATTCGGAGTTCTACCGCCTCAGGGGTGAGATCCTTCCCCTTATTCGGCTGAGAAAGGCCTTGGCCATTGAAGAGGCCGAGGAGGAACCACAAGGCTCCGAGGGCATGAACATAGTTGTACTCAATGCAGGGGGCAGATTGTTCGGCCTTGTAGTGGACTCCATCAGTGATTCCGAAGAAATAGTCGTAAAACCCCTGGGCAGTCACCTGAAAAATATCCCGATCTTTGCAGGAACCACCCTTATGGGTGACGGAAGGGTGGCCCTTATCCTGGACATAGTGGGGATAACATCGTCCATTTCGAGCTCGGGAGATGATTCCATGAAACAGGCTTCAGGTTCAATGGGGGCAGGCAGGGAAGAGGAACATCAGTTCCTCCTGCTTTGTTCCGTAGGGCCGGAGGAGTTTTTTGCACTGCCTCTTGCCCTTGTCAACCGGCTTGACAAGATCAAGGCCTCTGATCTTGAATTCGTCGGCGGTAAAGAGGTGATTCAATACAGGGGGCACTCCATGCCGGTCATACGGCTTGAAAACTACCTGCCGGTATCTCCTCTTCCGGAGCAGGATGAATATCATCTTATCGTATTTCACATGAATGACAAGGATGTGGCCTTTATGGTCTCACAGATCGAGGACAGCCTGGATCTGACAATAGACGTGGAGGAAGGGATCTTCAAGCAGGAAGGCATTCTGGGTTCTGCAATAGTCAAGGACAGGACCACATTATTCCTCGACGTGTACCAGATCATCACCATGCATGATCCGGACTTTTTCGTCATGGAGCACCTGGCTG
The DNA here is from genome assembly GCA_027028245.1 of Deltaproteobacteria bacterium. GTDB lineage: Bacteria > Desulfobacterota > Dissulfuribacteria > Dissulfuribacterales > QOAL01 > QOAL01. The sequence continues at coordinate 22,836 of JALVJO010000196.1, read as the reverse complement.
CTGATGAACCTGCACGCATCCTCCTGGCTGAGGATTCCACCTTTTACAGGAACATGCTGACCTCCTATCTGGGCGCTGCCGGATACGAGGTTGTAGAGGCAGAAGATGGTGAAAGGGCATGGAACATATTCCAGAACGAGACAGTGGACCTGGTGGTGACAGACATAGAGATGCCGCGCATGGATGGATTTGAACTGACTCGCAAGATCAGGAGTCAGAATGCAGACATCCCCATAATAGCTGTAACCTCCCTTTCGGGAGAAGAAAACAGGCAGAAGGGGATTGAAGCAGGAGTCAATGACTATCAGGCAAAACTGGACAGGGATCAGGTGCTTTATGCAGTCAGCTCGCTGCTGCATAAGCGCAGCATGGAAAATGCAGCCTGAATTTTAAGACAGGAGAAGCAGAAAAATGAGTGAAACAGGCCAGAATCTTCCAGCCTTGGAAAAGGGAAACAACGTTGCCGACATAAGGGCTGTTGAAACAAGTCAGTTCGTTACCTTTTATTTCGGAAAACATTTTTTCGGCCTTCCCATAGACGAGGTAATTGAAATAAACAAGGCCCTGGACATAACACCTGTACCCCTGGCCCCTGGATATGTCTCAGGGGTCATCAATCTCAGGGGCCAGATACTGACTGCCATTGATCTGGCTACAAGGATAGGACTCAACTCCAGTGGAGACGACCATGGGACCGACAGCCTCAACAACGTGATAATGGGCAACAGGGAAGAGCCTGTCAGCCTGCTGGTTGAAAGGATAGGAGATGTCATGTCGATCCCCCTGGAAAAGATAGAGTCTGTCCCGGACATGATCCATGGAATTGAAACCAAGTATGTCAGCCAGGTGTGCAAGCTGGATGACCAGCTGTTGATCATCCTTGACAGCAACGCCCTTGAGGAACTGGATGACAGGAAAAGGCCGAGCTCTTAACCGGTAGTTTTTATTCTGCTGTGGAAAAAGATCCGTACCGCCTGCTGGGAATTTCCAGGCAGGCAGATCTTTCAGAGATAAAGAGGGCCTACCGCAGACTGGTAAGGCGGTATCACCCGGATGTCTGCGGCAGGAACATGGAAAACATAAAGAGGTTTCTTGAAATAAAGGATGCCTATGCCCTGCTCACAAGTAACATACCGGATCCTTTCGGCACTGCCTGCAAGGTGGAATCCAGGGAGATTTTAAAGGCATCTGGTTCGCTGTCAGAAGGGCATTTCAGGGATGGTGCATTCTTGTTTAAAAGGGTCGATGCCCTTAAATGCCTCCATGGGGCTGAAACCCAGGTGGAAATTTCAGATCGCGAGGAATTCTGCCCCCGATGCAGGGGCCTTGGCGCAACCGTATCCAGCTTCGCAAGACCCTGTCCCCATTGTTCTGGTGCAGGGTTCAAGCTGATCGAGTGGTCCGGGGAAGACCTCAAGGTTGTCTGCTCCAGGTGCAGCGGCACCGGGGCCATGGAAACCCGAGACTGCAGCATGTGCAGGGGCAGCGGAAAGGTTGTCAGGTGCCGAAAGGTTAAATTCAGGATTCCCAGGGGAACGCGGAGCGGGACCGTTTTGGAACTCAAGGGCCAGGGGCCCTGGGACCCTGGCCAAAAATGCCGAACCAGTCTTTACGTGGAAGTCGAGGCGGCCCTTCCTGAAAATATGGAAATAAGGGGTAGGGATATAGTATCGCCTCTTGAGATAGACTGCTGGACATATCTCGGGGGAGGCTATGTGGAATGCCGAACCATTGACGGCAGGAAAGAGGTTTTCATTCATCCTGAAGCGGTACGTGGCGGCAGGCTCGTGTTAAACGGCTGCGGCTGGATAGACGAAAGGGGACTCCGGGGAGATCACATCTTCCTCATAGAGGTCTCCTATCCCAAGGGACCTTGCCCGCGCAAGGCCCTGGAACACCTCGAGGCCCTGAAAAAGATATGGCCTGCAAAAGATCCTGACATAAAGGCCTTGGCGGGCTGGGGAACCAGTCAAGAAAAAGGCATTTTTTCCGATAGATAAAAAAGAAGGTAAAATCTTTCTAAATCTCTTAAGGAGATGTTTCTCATGTTAAAAAAATTAAAAAAGGCTATTTCAAACACCACACTGGGATTTCGGATACTCGTAGCCGTGGGATTTATAATCATGTTTATGACTGGTGTACAGCTTGTTATCTCGAAAAATTCCGCAGACATCCAGGAAAAAAAGGTGCTTGAGAAGGATCTGGAACAAAAGGATGCACTCATCAAGCAGGCATCATCAGTGGCCAGGGCCAATTTGTCACTGGCCATTATGATAGCCAATATGGAAAGCGTTAAGGAATGTGTGGGGCTGCAGGATAGGGAGCGGCTTTACAGCCTTATAAAACCCATGGTTGACACCCTTAATAAAACCAGGCAGGATCAAATAAAGGTTCATTTTCATCTTCCTCCAGGGAAATCGTTTCTCAGGGTATGGAAGCCGGAGAAGTACGGAGACGATATTTCCGGCTTCAGAAAGACCGTAGTCAAGGTCCTGCACGAGGCACAGCCTGTTTACGGTATAGAGGCCGGCAGGGTTGGTCTTGGCATCAGGGGTGTTGCTCCGGTCTTTTGGGAGGGCAGCAGACCGGTGGGAAGTGTTGAAGTAATAACTGATCTTTCCAAGGTCGCCATGCAATTGGAAAAAAATACAGGGGAGTTGAACCAGGTCTTTGCCATTTCAAATGTCAAGGCAACTGCAGCGACATCAGAAGGAAAAAATTTCGGAAGGTTCAAGGTGCTGACGCAGACCCCTGCAGGTGTACCTTCGTCAGCAGTGGATGAATCATTTTTGAATCAGGCCGTTGAAAAAGGCTTTGCTGTTAAAACTGGTGGCATGTTTCTCATTTCCGCGGCAGTATTGCCTGATTATGCGGGGAAGCCTACTGGCGTATATGTCAGGTTCAACGATATCTCAGCATTAAAGACAAACCTCAAGAAGGCGCAGCTGGCATCAATTGGAACTGCCCTCTTGACTGCTGCGCTGGCAATATTTTTCATTTGTCTAGTGGTGAGGGTCAATCTAAACAGACCAATACAAAAGGTAATGGCACTAATAGATCAGGTCACCAGCGGGGATCTTACCCATGATATAAAACCTTCGGGGGCCAGGCAGATGCAGCAGCTTTGTGCCATAGCCAACAACTTTATCTTCAGAAACGGTTCGCTTATAACCATGTTTCAGAGTCAGGGGGAATCTCTCAAGGTTGCTTCTTCCGAACTGTCGGAAACATCCGTCACGGTCGATTCCGGGGCCAGTGAAATAGATGAGGCGGCAGAAAGGGTGGCCGCTGCCTCTTCAGAGGCTGCATCTGCTCTTGAAAGTGTGGCAAGGTCCACAGAGGAACTCAGAGAGGCTGCCAACGAGATAGCAGGCAATGTTGCAGAAACTGCTGCTGCTACCAATGAGGCACAGGAAAAGAGCCAGGATACCAATTTAGTCATTAAAGAACTTGGAGAAAATTCGCAGAAGATAGGCGGTATTATCGAAGTGATAAATTCCATTGCAGAGCAGACAAATCTCCTTGCCTTGAATGCCACCATCGAAGCAGCCAGGGCCGGTGATGCCGGGAAGGGTTTTGCAGTGGTTGCAAACGAGGTAAAGGAGCTTGCCAAGCAGACATCAAATGCCACGGATGAAATTGCAAAGATGATCCATGTCATACAGACCGGTACGGCCAAGGCAGTAACTTCTGTTGAAGACATTACCGCTACGGTTTCTCATGTAAATGATCTTGCATCCACCATAGCAAGTGCTGCAGAAGAACAGACAGCAACAGTAGCTGAAATCAACGAGGCCGTGGCGGCAGGCGCATCAAAGGTAAAGGAACTTGAAGGAAGGGCCCATGGGCTTGCAGATCAGGCAAGTGAAATAGCTAATCTCGCCACAAGGGTTGAAAACGTGGACAAGACAGTTGGTTTGATATCCACTATTATAAGTGAGGCCACATCCAATTTTGTTGTTGATGACAATGTCCTTGAAAGGGTATTTGACGTGGCAAATTCCAACGTACAGCTGACAGGGGCCTTGTTTTCACATTTTTCATGGCTCGAGAAGCTCCAGACTGCAGTGTGTCAAAACAGCTATGCTGATATAGAAATTGATCCTCGTCGCTGTTATCTTGGCCGCTGGATCGAAAATCACAGGGAATCAGATCAATATGACAGCAGTATCATATCGGAATTGGCTGCCAAGCACCATGAGCTTCATCGTCTTGCTGAAAAGGTCAATAATATGATGAAATCTGGCAATGACGACAAGAAACGATTCGAGATTTTATATAACGAGATCTCACCAGTGTTTTTTGAGATGTCAGCACTTGTAAAAAGATTAAGGAGGAAAGAATGAATTTTTCAAGAATGAAGGGAGTTTATCTAACCATCTTTTTGTGTCTGTCTGTTTTTTTCTGGATATCAACTGCAGGCGCTGCAAACCTCGGCGTGCTTGCCAAGAGGGGTAATGCCGTTGCAATCAAGAAATGGGGGCCGCTGGCCCAGTATCTCACCAAGGCAACCGGGACAGAGTTCAAACTTGTGCCCCTTTCATTTGATGCCATAGAGCCAGCACTCAAGAACAAAAAGATAGACTATTTAATAACAAATCCTGGTTTTTTTGTAACGCTCAAGGACAAATACAGCCTCTCAGCACTTGCGAGTCTTTTGAACCTGAGGCAGGGGAAGGCCCTGAACCAGTTTGGCGGGGTGATCCTCGTTAAGGCAGACAGCCCTATAAAGACCCTTTCTGACATAAAGGGGAAGAAATTCATGTGTGTAAAAAAGACCTCCTTTGGCGGAGGCCAAATGGCATTCAGGCATATGATTGAAAAGGGCATCAACCCCTTTAAAGACGTTTCCGCTCTCTTGGAAGGCAAAAAACATGATAATGTGGCCTTTGCAGTCATCAGAGGAGTGGCAGATGCAGGAACAGTCAGATCTGACACGCTGGAACGCATGCAGGCAGAAGGGAAACTCAAGCTGTCCGATTTTCGTATCATTGACAAAGTAGATGATGATTTTCCTTTTGTCCATTCCACCAGGCTTTATCCCGAATGGCCTTTTGTTGCCGCATCTACAGCAGATGCCGCCCTTAATGCCAAGGTGAAGGGTGCCCTTACGGGAATGTCCATGGATATGCCGGCTGCAAAGGCAGCCAAGATTGCAGGCTGGACTGAACCCCTGGATTATGCACCTGTTTCTGAATGCATAAGAATAGTAAAGGAAAAAGAAAAGTAGCAGTTACTTTTATTGCTTTCTAAGCCGGTTAACTATGGGAAAAAGGGAGAGAGCCTTCTCTCCCTTTTTCATTTTCATTGAGTTTCATTATCCCAAAATAGGCGGCGGCAAGCTTATTCTATCAACCTCAATGCATATGTTTTATGGCTGAAATCCATGCAATCCCCACAATCAAAAGGGCAGCTGCTCCCAGGAATCTTCCAGCATACTGCATCCTTTGTCTGAAGATCAATTCGCTGACTGCTCCACAAAAAAGCCCTGACAGGTAACCGAACAGATGCGCCCCCAAATCCACGTTTTTGCCGCCTGCTCCCAGCATGGCAAGAAGAGCAAGACCTGAGGCCAGAGCACATAACGTTTCCTTTAACAGGCCTTTTTTGCCCGTCTTTACTGCCCTTATGGCAAAAAGAGTTCCCAATGCACCGAAGACCGCGGTTGATGCCCCTATTGAAAGGTGACCGTCATAGCCATGAGCCAAGGCGTTCAGATAATTGCCGGCAGCTCCTGTCAGAAGGGTAAGGAACCAGCCTGTTCCAGGGCTCGTTTCCTCAATGAGCCAAAAGATGATGAAACCCCCTATCATCATGTTGCTTAGAAAGTGGGAAGGATCTTCATGAATAAAGAGGGCGGTGATCACTCTCCACCACTGACCCCTCAAAATTGCATCGGAATAGGCAGTGCCGATTTCAAGGACTTCCTGTCTTATTTCATATCTGAATGTTGTGGACATTACGGCAGAGACAAGAAGAACAGTCCAGATTGCCGTCCTGGTATACCTTAGGGGTCTGGACTTGGGAGCTTGTATTTTATCTTCCCTGTTTTTGTTCTCCAGTTGGAACAGCTCTATCTGCCTGACGGCCTCGTCATGGAGGTTTTCAGGAACGAGAAGGATCCAGTCTTCTCCTGACTGCCGGACAACATGGGCTATTCCCACTGCGGAAAGTACCAGCGACCACAATAAGACCGTTTCCCTGCTGTCGCACGGGATGGGATGTTTATCTTGGGTGTTTTCCAATTATCAACCAGTTCTTGAAGCCGGTGAAATTCCAGGTTGAGCTTGAAATATCATGGAGGCTAAATTATAAAGAATCTTCACGCACGCGCCCGTAGCTCAGCTGGATAGAGCGCCGGACTACGAATCCGTAGGTCGCAGGTTCGAATCCTGCCGGGCGCGCCAGTAATTTCAAGGGGTTAGGTCATTTTCCTAACCCCTTTCTCCTTGAGGGATACCCCGGGGATACCCGCTGTGCGGTCACTCTAGCGGTAACCACAACGATTCTTTTTTATCAAGGCAGGCCCCTGGGCTGTCAGGTCTGCGCCACTGACAAAAGGCAGTTATTACTGGGCTGCTTTTTCGATGATTTCCCCGCCTTTTTGAATGTCTTTGCCCACTCCCCTTATGGTGTTGCAGGCAGAAAGTGAAATCATCAAAGCTAAAAGGATGAAAACGAGTATCTTTTTGAACATATGAATAGTTCTCCGTATTCCTAAAAAGAGATACTGCCGGCAAATCCGGAAAGTTGCAGAGAGTACCTCCAGTCTGGATAATACCCTAATTTATATAGTAAATAACTCAAGTTTCTGACTTAAAATAACCTGGTGAAAGTAAAGACAAATAATGCATCCAACATCAAAGACTTTTTCAGCCAAGGACCCACAAGGACCCACATAGACAATTTGGCGGCCCTGACAAGGGCCGCCAAATACCCCAGGCGATAGTTGCCTTCTTGGAGTTTTAGTCATGCCAAGTCGGGCATGACTAAAGGTATTTGTCCATGTAAGTCCATGTGTGTCCATGGCTAATCTAATGTTTTGAAATTAATTATACAATTCCGGCAGAATATATAATTATTTCAATATATTGACCTTAAAAACCTACGCAAGATTTACTCCGAAAGTTGAGTAAAATAATTATATCAAGGATTGATAATGCCATAAACACTATTTTTCGTTCAAGGTCTCCAGCCCTGCCTGACACATGCTTCAGGGGTTTTCAGAAACTTGATCCTGCACCATAAAAGTGCCATCATTGATATATGGACATGGATAAAAACGGTGATGAAATAAAAATATTAGTTATTGAAGATGATCCGGTAATTACCGAATTCCTGAGCACCGGCCTCAAATATGAAGGCTATAAGGTGACTTCCAGAAATGCCGGCAGGGCAGGGCTTGAGGCCTTGCAGGATGGCGTCTTTGACCTGGTAATACTAGATGTCATGCTTCCTGACATTGATGGTTTTGAGGTCTGCAGGAAGATCCGCAGCCGGGGCCCGGATATCCCTGTCCTGATGCTAACGGTAAAAAGGGAAATTTCAGACCGTGTAAAAGGCCTGGACAGCGGGGCGGACGATTACCTGACCAAGCCCTTCAGTTTCGATGAACTTCTGGCACGCATACGCGCCTTGCTTCGCCGCAGCGGAAAGATGCGCAAGGACAAAAGGCTTCAGGCCGGGGGCTTGGTGCTTGATCTGGAAACCAGGCAGGTGACCAGAAACGGCAAAATGATAAATCTGACGCCCACGGAATTTTCCCTGCTGGAACTTTTCATGCGCCATCCACGGATGGTTTTTACGCGGGAAACAATCTTAAACCGGGTGCTGGGCTACGATCATGACGGGGGCACCAACATCATAGATGTTCACATCAGCCACCTGCGCAACAAGCTCGGCGACAGGCCTCCGCACCTGATTCGGACCATCTACGGTACGGGCTATGCGTTTTATCCCGAGGGCAAAGGTGTATGAAGGCCTGGGAAAGGCTTTCATTAAGGGCCCGCCTCAGCCTGCTGTATGCTTTTCTGCTGATTTTTTCCGTTGTGTTGGTGGGGGGCTATTCCTACTGGAATATATGGCAGCTCTTCATAAGCACAAAGAGCAGCCATCTAAGAGCCAGGGCAAAGCCAGTTATTGAACACTGGCTTATTGACAATGGCTTTGATAAATTGGATGTTCCCGGGCTTAAGCTCAATGCTCGAAACGCCCTTGCCCTTGCCCAAGATCTTACATCCCGTGATGCCGCAGCAGTAATCTTGGATGGAAAAGGCAGGGTAATTGCCAATGGAAGGAGGCTTCCTGAAGAGCCGGAGGCCCCTCTTCCCCAGGGGCGCTATGTACAAAGGGCCCTTTCCGGGGAAAACGAGGTTACCTATAGAAGCCTTGTCAATGGCAGACCTGTTCTGGTCATGCTTATACCCCTCAGGCCCAGGCCCGGGAGTTCTCATATCTTCGGCGTAATCCAGATGAGCACCTCCCTTTCTGATATAAACGAGATTCTTTTCAGGCACGGGGCCATGCTGGTGTCCCTGGTGGCTGTAATCCTTATCCTGGGGACTGGTGCTGGTTTCTGGCTCGTGGGCTTGAGCCTTCAAGACCTTAAAGACCTGGTGACAGGCTGCAACCGGATCAGCAGGGGAGAGTTTTCCCAGCGGGTACCTGTGAAGAACCCCAGAGACGAGATCGGTCAGCTGGCTGTCTCCTTCAACCAGATGGTGGACAAGCTGGAGGCCGGCTTTGCTTCCCAGCAGCGCTTCGTGGCCAATGCCGCCCATGAACTCATGACGCCTCTTACAGGGCTGCGGGGCTCCCTGGAGGTCCTGATGCGCGGCGCCCAGGACGACCCTGCGGCAGCGGCGAGACTGACCAAGGGTATGTTCAGGGAAGTAAACAGGCTTATCAGGCTCTGCGAACGCCTCCTGGCACTGTCCCGCCTGCAGAACGCGGAAAACGTCCATAAGGAGCCTGTCGTATTGTCGAGATTTCTGGATGATTTCATCCAGCAGGCAAAGGTCCTTGCCGGCAAACATCCAGTTTCGATCCAACAAGGGCCCTATGTCAGGATAGAGGCAGACCCCGACCTGCTTAAACAGATCCTGCTCAACCTTCTGTCCAATGCCTTTCGCTATTCCCCGGGGGATTCACCAGTAGTCATGGGCTGGAAGCTCCTGCCGCAAGGGGTGGAAATCTGGGTTTCAGACCAGGGAAAGGGCATGGATAAAAAGACCCTGTCCCACGTTTTTGAACCCTTTTACCAGGGAAAATCCTCCCACAGAGCTTCAGGAGACAGGGGCATTGGACTGGGGCTTTCCCTTGTAAAATCCATGGTTGAGGCACAGGGAGGTTCTGTCAGTATTCAAAGTCAACCAGGCAGGGGCACAAGGGTTTCTGTTACTCTTCCCCTGGCATGACCTACCCATACTAAAAAAAAGCCTGTTCAGGAAATCTTAATCTTTTCTTAATCTATCCTTTGGGACTTCTTAATCTGTCCTGATTATCTGTTTATACAGAAAAGACCGGTGGAGGAGTTCATGTGGATGCGGGTTAAAAAAGTGGCAGCAGGATTTCTGGAATTGGCAGCCCTTCAGGCAGTTTCTGGATGTGCTCCAGGTCCGCCTCCTCCGCCCATCCCGCCGGGCCTTCCAGGTATGGTTATCGGCTGGATAGTGATAGCCCTGCTGGTGTGGTGCGCCGTTTTGTTGTGGAAACATTTAAGTTCTGCCAAGACTGACAAGACAGACCACCTGACCAATGCGATTAATTCCATGAACAAACGCATCGTCAGGCTGGAGAAAAAGATGGATGAACTGGAAAGAAACAAGGAACAATAATCAAGGAGGATGTCATGAAAAAGGTTCTTGTAGTTTTTGCCCTTATAACCCTTTCAATGCCTTTGTGTATGGTGTCTTATTCCATGGCAGAGCAAGACATTGGCCCGCCACTGCTGGCACAGCAGCCTGCAGCCCAGCCCCCACTTCCAGGAGTTTCGCCGGCAGGTCCGCCAGCACCAGGGACTCCACCAGGACCGCCGGTTGCCCCGCCTCCTCCCGGTCCAGGTATTGGTCAAACTATTCCTGCACAAACATTGCTGAACAACCTACCCGCTGCTATTACCACTGTCCAGAAGATCGGTAGCCAGCTTACGCCTGGAAAGGTGTGGACAAGGCTGGGACCAGCCGGAGAGATTGAAGTAAAGGCAGGGGTTATGTATCAGGGGAGTGTTGTGGCGGTTCTGCATTTCAACCCACAGGACGGAAGCGTGCTTCCCCTTGGCATACACGCTCGTATCTACCAAGACACCCGTCAAATCCAAGCAGTCAAGGCCCGATTAACCACTGTCATACATGAATTGAGGATCTTACCTGTGGCCGAATTCAGGGAGCCAGAAGCAAGCTGGTGCTTTCCAGTTGCACTTGGCAACACCATCGTTGCCCACCTGAAAGTCTATTACGATGGCCTTCACATTGTCCCAGATTATCCGGCAAACCAGGAAATGACATACTATGGTCAATAACATCCGGTCTGTCCTAAAGGGAAACCTCTTAACAGTTTTGCTGCTGGCTGCTGCACTGGGGCTTGCCCGGTTCCTTCACCAGCCCCTCAGCCAGTTTCCATCCATGGTGGATTGGAAGACCATCAGCACCTTGAGCGGACTCATATTGATTACCACTGGTATCAAGGAGAGCGGCCTTTTTTACCTTGCAGCCTACCGTATTTCACAAAAAATCGACAATGAACGCCTGCTGGCCCTGTTTCTCGTCTTCCTGGCCGCTGTTCTGTCCATGTTTTTGACAAATGATATCGCCCTGTTCATAGTTGTTCCCCTGACCCTGACCCTCCAGCAGATTGTCAAGGGCGACTATAGTAAGATCATTATCTTTGAAGCCATTGCCGTAAACGCAGGCTCATCCCTGACGCCCATTGGAAACCCGCAGAACATATTCCTCTGGCACCAGTGGGGCATCCCCTTCTTTGGTTTTGTCAGGGAAATGCTTCCACTGGTGGCCATAATGGCTGGCTGGCTGCTGGCCATGGTCATTATCTGTTTTCCCTCAAGGCAAATAAGGGCAGCCAACAACCACAGCAATGCGGTGGACCGGGGGCTCTTCACCGTATCTGCAATTTTGCTGATCTCGTTTATTTATTCCATTGAAACGGGATACGAAACGTATTTTCTGCCCATGGTTTTTCTAGTCATGCTGGTGACACGAAAAGACATATTTTTGAAATGCGACTGGGGGCTGATCCTTCTTTTCATTGCCATTTTCATTGATATAGACCTCATCTGTCACCTTAAGCCCGTCAATCACCTGCTGGCCATGCTGGACTTCAAAGACCCCCGTGTATTATTCCTCTCAGGTGCTTTTTTCTCACAGGCCATCAGCAACGTGCCGTCAAGCATTCTCCTTGCAAAACATTCCAGCAACTTCGAGATCATCGCCTACGGAGTCAACATTGGTGGAAACGGCCTGCTGATCAGTTCATTTGCCAACCTGATCGCCATGCGTTTTTGCCACAAGAAATACAAGTGTCTTTCTTTTCATATCTACTCGCTGCCTTATTTCATAATCACGCTGGTCTCATGCTGGTATCTTCTTATTCAGACTGGAATGTGAGGCCTGGATAGGAATAATTCTTAAATCCCCTGTACCTATCATCTCAGAATTCGAGATAAATAGCTCTAAGATCACGGAAATATTTACTTGAGGAAATTTTGTGCTGATTTCTTCGACTGCTCTTGTAGGAAGGATTGGACAAGGTCCCTGCAAGCCTCAATTATCTCCCTGTGAAAATCAAGGATGTTCGCCCTTGCCCCTTGATCCCTTTTGTCCTTTCCTAGCTGTGTGAATTTCCTCTAGACAGGACAGGCCGTTAGTTCGCTGTAATATATTTCGAATTATTCTGTTTCTTAATCATTATTAATGGCTAATTCTGACAATAAACTGATATTTCCAGCATCTCGTACCTTGGCAAAGTGTCTTTTGTCATTGGTTATAAAAACTGCATTGTTCAGTAATGCCAATGAATGGTAAAGGCAGTCAGTAAATTCTGGATATCCACTTTTTCTGTGTCCCTGTCTTGCCATTTTTATGGCATGAATTCGCACCCTTGAGGTAGGGATGATGACCTTCAGCCAGCCCTCTAATACCAACTTTTCCAAAAAACGGAGATGGATTGTCACCTTGTAAAGGTCATCCATGTTTCCACATAAAACCTCAGATATTTCATCCAACGCCAGGCTAGGTATCATAAGTTCATTTTCACCTGATATAGCCTTGGCAATGAGCCCCTTGGCAACATCCTGAAATTTCCTTCCAAACATATACTCAAGAAAGACATTGGGATCCAAAACGTATCTTCTTTTACTGTCCATATCTTGCCTTGGCCTTTTCTGCCTTCTTTTTCCTCACCTTCCTTAAAATGTCTGTTGGTTCTTCACCAATTTCAAAAGCAGGCAGGCTGTTGAGCTCATCCAGTAACTGTTTTTGTCCGGGTGTTAACGACCTTTTACCTGTTTTCTTCATATCTTCTAAGGGCACAATTTTTGCCAAGGCCTTGCCTTTTCTGGCTATGATTATGGATTCGCCTTTATAATAGACTTGGTCCAATAAGGTTCCCAACTGTCTCCGGGCCATGGTGGCATCCACTACCTTTTCCATATCGCCTCCTAAGTATATTGACTATATCAACTATACTAGTTGGTATGCCAAAAAAGTCAATTTATGCTAAAATAGCCTTACCTTTTGGAAAAAAATGAATTTGCCTGTGATTGAGCAGGTGAATTTCCTGCCGGATCCTGTCAGTGCCTTTTACGCTTTAAGCCTTAGCAAAGAGTTTTGCCGTCAGTTTGTTTCATCATCACATCGTGCCTTGATGCTCTGCTCGCCAGCCTGTCGGTAAAGATCAGAAATTCAGCCCTCCTGTTGCGAAGAAGGTGCTTTAGTGCCGGCAACTGTTTTTTGATTCGGCTCAATCATTCCATCCCCAGTTTAGATACCTGTCTCTGGACCAGCGCAGATATTTCATCAACTCCCAATTGACCGAGTCAACATCAAATCGCTCACTGTCAAAATCTCCACCGGACCATTCCATGTAGCTCTCATGCTCTTCATGCTTCGGGTCTTTCAGCGCTTTGCAGAATTCAAAATAACCGGACACTCCACCCACATCCTCAGGCGGGCAGGCCCTTGCACCGTCAAGACAGACTATTGGGGTTCTCAGTCGGGGGTCGAAATAGCGGCTTTCTTCGATAAGTAGTTCATGTTTCCAAAAGTCCCCGAAATCATAGATATATCCAAAAGTCCGTCCCTTTCGTTTGATCAGGTTAACGAGCCGATATCTCCCGCACGCAAGACCATCCTCCTGGAATTCCGGATATTCAGTGTACCGCTTTTTTCCAATGGTGAACTCATGGAGATGGCTGTCGGTCCAACCCATGACAATCTGGATGACATCGTGCAGCCGGTCCAGTGTAATGCTGCCAGGCACCACAAATCGCCGCCAGATAGCCGGTTCGATCTCAAGCAGTTGTATTTTAAGCAGATAAAATCGTTCATTCATTTTTTCACCTCATATCTTGACCAGAAGCTTCGTTTGCGACCATGAGCCTGAATGATCTGTTCTTTGAATGCTTCGTGATTGTCAAAATCTTTCCAGTCAGCTACTAATCCAGACAGTTTGTCCAGCTTCTTCAGATACCGGATGCCATGGGGATACGCCTTGGTGTAGCCGCGTTCCAGGATGGATATCAATAAGCTGCGGTATATCAGGGTGGTGACAAGATGCCGGTTATCTGATTCCATTGCTTCGGCAAGTGAAAGCAGACTGTGGTAATGGTTGCCATTGAGCTGGTCTGCACGTCCCAGAAGGTAGGCTTCTGCTTCATCCATCTTCCCGATGGCAATCAGAAATTCTGCATCCGACTCCCGGAGTCTGTCGCTCTTCAAAATGTGCGTCACCTCATCAGCAATAACTTCATCGCGTTTGTCATTGCCAATCAGATCCAGAAGCGCCTGCAAGGTGTCCGTGGTGTGAAATGATCTGAATCTCTGATACAGGAGTTTTGTCAGTTCTTCAGAGTTACCCTGCCTACGATAGATTTCCTCCAGCAGTTTATCCCGTTTATATTCCTGATAGGTTTCACCTTCGGGGATTTTCTTCAGCCAGGAATGGGCGGTTTCAACATCACCGCTTTCCAGATAGACACGGGCAATGTCAATAAGTGCCGCTGTGGACAGCTTTCCCCATGAAGCAATGCGGGCCTTTTCAAAAAGCTTGGCATCCTTGATCTGTCGGGCCAGCGATTCCATCAACATCAAGTGATGACGCTTGCCGTATTTATTTTTTTCTTTATCCGCCCGTTTCTGAAGCTTGGCTATCATTGTACGAATAACCTCTTCAGGTAGGCACTCACTGGCGCACTCAATCAGTGTATCCCGGATGCCGTAGTCATCCTTTTGATTCACTTTCAGGATAATGTCTGCAACTTTTTCTTTATCAGGACAACGGGAGGCATAATCGACAAACAGCTCCCTGGCATTATAACGGAACACATCGCCGATATGTCCGCTGGAGTCATCGCACATCTCAAAGATGGTATCGTCTGCCTGGTAAAACGCCGCAACCAATTCCATACCAGTGACAGGATCATTCACACCCGCCTTCAGATCCTGGAGCAGCATTTCAAGCTCCCGGGCAAAGCCTGCGGATTCGCGCCAGCCAATGAACCGTCTCCGCCGCTTCAGACCCGCCAGTTTCCTTTTGAACCGCTGGATATTTTCTTTAGGTGTGGCAATCAGCCGTTCGATCAGGTCATCCGCTTCGTCGGAGTGAACAGCAAGTTTCAACAAGGCATCTGCCAGAGTATCCGCACCAAGGTCCATCAGTTTTTGTTTTCGAGAGTCAATCATTTGTCTGCACTCCCATCTTTGCACATACCGGGCCGCACAGCGAACTGCGGCCATCCCGCCGGACATCGCAGCAGCCCCAGTTTGTACTTTGTGTAATGGCGTCGTAATAGGCCTGTTGATTGGCGTGCACCATGCTTTCCATCGAGGTGACTGCGAAAACCTGGTTCCATGTTGTCAGTATCATGGTCTGCCAAGGCCTTTTCATGCGGCTGTTGCAAAACAATTGGGCGCCCGGCCCTGACGTTGATGTAGTCTGGATTCAATCTGCATGGCAAGAATCTCTTTTGACCACCCGTTTTTTATGGTTTGCTCCGCATACCAGATACGATCTTCCGCATTGTCCAGTTTATGTAAAAGTGTCAGGTTGTAATGGTCAAGTAAAAATGGACTCCTTTTTTCAAGTAGCTTGTTTCATCTGTGATTATCAAAATCCATAGTCCCGGAGCAGTTCGATGGACTGGAACGCGGGCAGGACCAGCGAGTTGCCACGTGGGGAAAATGAAGGCGCGTCCCACTTGAGGTGGAGCACCTGGGCGACCGGCAGGTCCAAACCATCGTCCGCACTGGGTTGTTATTCGGATATTGGCGCGCCTCCACCAGTTCTCCCTGGACGATTTGACCTTGACGGAAACCGGATTGACGCAGACCACTTCCTCCAGGTTCTTGCCGTCCTTGGTGTAGCATTTGAAACCGACGGCATCGCCTTTGACCAAGAGTTGGAGAACCATGTCCTTGATAAAGGCGGTGACAGCGAGCCTGTCGCAACTAAATTTCCTGCACAAAGCAGTTTTGTAACTGTATTTCTTGTGCCGTAACTATTTTTCCTGGTGGGTCGAGAGTGGTGTAATGGTCAAGTAAAAAGGGACTCCTTTTTCAAGCAGCTTGTTTCACGTGTTTACATTCAAAATCCATAGGGCTCATGTAATCAATGGTCGAATGTCTGTTATATACGTCATGAAACGTGATGTAATCCAATAAACCACTACAAAGGGATGTGGGTTCGACTTGTCGCGCCGAAGGCGGATTCCCTCTGCCATGTCAAGCGCGGTGATGGCAAACCCGAGTCTGAACAATTTGACCTTTTTATCCGATTCCGTATTTCTGCTTAAACTCGTCAATCCAATCGTGATGACGACCGGATTTATCAATCGCGCTGACAATCTGCTGGATGGTTACCCTCCCGATACTGGTGGTATGTTCCGCTGGCACAGATTCCATGAGAAACGGCCACAAGCCGGACTCCTTTCCGTCCTTGGAAACCTTCAGAAATGCTGGGTTTCTCTCGTCGTGAAGGAGCACGAAACAGCCATTTTTTTTGAGCGAAAACAACACCTCCCTGAAAAACTGGTAGTAACTGATAAATGGGCAGATGGACCCGGATGCAAAAGTAGTCTCCCCGAAGCCGAACTCGTCCATTCGGTCCCAATATTTCCGTCCAATGTGGTGAAGGTAGCAGCCGTTGACCCCATACGAGATAGGGTTCCTCCCATCACAATCACCGCCCGAAAAAACAGAACAGCCGCCAAACTCCCTTTCCACGAGTTTTGCCTCTATAAAGATTCTCGAAGTATCCCCAGATATGGCCAGATCAATAGATGTAGGCTGCCCGGAATCTTCGTTAAAAACCGCCCGGTCATCATACTCAAATCCAGCGGTGACTTCCCCGGTCGGCCAGGACATTCCCACTTTCTCAATAGCTACGCGCAGCGGTTCGAGGTCTTTTCTGATAATCAATGGCCCCACAAGATTGAAAACCATTGCCTGACTGCTCAGGCCGTGGTGAAGGTACTTGTGAAGTGGAAAAGAATCCTTACCTAAATTCCGTTCGTGTTCTTGTCTGATATATTCGGCCACGTCAGTGCAAATGATATTTTGCGGCCAGCTATCATGGGATTTGAGGCAATACCGCATTCTCGCATGTATGGCCAATGCCTTACTGGAAAACCATGCTGCAGCAGCATCCCGCAGTTCACGTTCAAATGCCTTGAAACGCTTAAATGGCCATGTTCGCGCCAACTGTCTGCTGTTCATTTCAGCCATTCTTGCCCCTCGTTTCCATTACAAGCCTTTCAGCCAACTCAAGGGTATACACGGGCCAGAAACACTCCGGGCGTGGATGGCGCATATGCGCCTGCCCGGCTACAGGGCGGCAGTTCTGCAAGCACTCGGTCCATTGGGCAGGCAATCGCGTCCTGCCGCTCCTGACGCTGGTAGATATCGAGCAGGCTCAATAGCACGCCGCGGAGATGCGGACCCGCATGCGCGGATAACTTGTCGCGGAAGCACATTTTAGTTACTCCTCAGATTACCACCTTTTCCAGACGTTCCTTGCGCTTTTCCCAGTCCGGCAGAATTCGCCCGAGAAGGTGGTAAAAATTTTTATCATGGTGTGGATAGAGCAGATGACAGAGTTCATGTATAATCACATAATCGATGCAGTGGATCGGAGCCTTGACGAGCTCTGTATTCAACATGATGACGCCTTTCCCCGAACAGCTACCCCACCGTTTCTTCATACGGCGGCAACGTACTTCCGGCACCATGGCCCCCATCTTCTCAAAAGCAGGCAGGTACTGAGCAAGCCTTCTCGAAAGCAAATCCTTGGCGTGTGCCGAGTACCAATCGAGCATAAGCGCCCTTGCCTTTTCCCTATTGCCTGTATCAGGCAGTTCCATTTCAAAAAAACGGCCGATCAGCCTTACTCGAGCTTTTTCGCCAGGCCGTATTCTCAAACGATATTGTCTGCCTAAATAATAGTGAGTTTCACCGGAGACAAATTTGCGCGCCAAAGGCAGGGGTTGAAATCGCTCAAAAAAATCAAGCTGCCGGGCTATCCACGACGCCCGCTTTTCTAATCGCTGCCGAATAACTTCCAGTTCATATCCGGCAGGTGCTTTTGCTGTGATACGAAGGTCTGGATGCACCGTAACGGAAAGACGTTTGCGATGGTTCCAAACAATCTTAATTTGGAATCGCTTGTCCCCAAACCTAATCTCTACCTGTTCACTATTCACTTTTAACTGTTCACTTCCTCCTCACCCTGGCAATATCCAGACACTGTTCCATAATCGCATCAATGTCCTCGAACGTGATTTCAATGCCTTCTTTGTCCTTGAAGTTGAAAAGAAGGTCTTCGATCTCATTTCTCATACGATTTTGTGTGTCTATGTCACTGGTCCAATTAACAATGCGATTTCGTTCAATGACTTCATCTATGGCCAGCGCAGTGTCTGCGATGGCGGCATCGAACTCGTCATCACCTTTATCAAACCGCGCCAGAGTTTCCTTGATAGAACCAAAATACGCCTTGGCAACATCATGACCTGCAAGCTTATCTGGAATGTGGTCACCGGTGCGGTTGAGCACAGCGTTCATAATCTCCGTAACCTGCTTGAGATACTCGTTTGCCTTGATCCGCTCTTCCCTGAAGGCTGCTATGGTCTCCTTTAGCAATTCAGAAAACCGTTTATAAAAAGCCGGATCTTCCTGCATGCGGTCATGGATTGTTCTGGCTGTACGATGGGCTATGGTATCAGCTTTGGCTGACGTCTTCGGAAGTTTTGCCACTTCCTTGGCAAAGGCATCTTTGTCAAAGATATTAACCAGCGGGGTGATTTTCTCTACCTCTCCGGTTCCCACATGAGTGTCGAGAAGTTTTTGTATCTTGGGCTCATATTCCCCAAAATCAACCACCTCGGCATACCGCCGCCTCACCGAAGTGCGAAGTTTGGAGAAAAATTTCAGATCTGCCCGGTAACGGCTGATCTTTGAAGGCTCGGTTTCCTCCAGAAACTTGACGCTGGAAAGCGCAATGCCAAGAGTGTTGGAAAAGGCGGACAAACGTTCATAAAATTTCGCACGCAACTCTTCATCTGCGAGCAGCAGTTCGTACTCTTCCTCATCCTGCTTATTCTTAACCTCTTTAAATGTATCCCATAGAAGCGAGTGCCTCTGAGGCAGCGCCTGCGTCTCAACGCTTACATCAGTAAGAATGTCCTTAATGTCTCCGGCATCAAACTCAGGTAGAGAGCTGTAGAGGTCGAGCGCGTGGTCGAGATTCTCTAAAACCCCACGATAATCCAGAACATACCCAAATTCTTTGCCATCGCACAGCCGGTTGACCCTGGCTATGGCCTGCAGCAAGGTATGATCTTTAAGTTTGCGGGTAAGATACAAAATGGTGTTGCGCGGTGCGTCAAATCCGACCAGCAGCTTATCCACTACAATGATAATTTCAGGATGTTCCGCATGTTTGAACGCATTGATGACCTGCTTGTTGTATTCCCGTTCGCTGCCGTATTTTTGCATAGTCGCTTTCCAAAACCGCTGCACGGCCAGCTTGTTCTCTTCATACAGATCCTCTTCACCTTCCCGTTCATCAGGACCAGAGATCAGCACTTCGCTTGAAACCATGCCGAATTCATCCAGGTACTTTTTATAGGCGAGTGCTGTGGCCTTGTCCTGTGCCACCAATTGCCCTTTAAAACCCGTTCCCTGCCAGTTGTCGCGAAAATGTTCACTGATATCCCAGGCAATGGCCATAACCTTCTGTTCGGCCTTGTTCAACTGATCAGTGGTGGAAAATTTCCTTTTCAGGTCTGCGGCCTGCTCTTGACTTAGATTTGCTGTAATCTTATCAAACCAGGCATCTATCCCCTTTGAATCAACATACTGGCTGGCATGCCTTCCCTCGTATAAAAGAGGCACAACCGCCTTGTCTGCCACCGCCCGGTCAATGGTATAGGTATCAATCAGGCCGCCGAACTTCTCCACCGTGTTTTTATCCTTTTTCATGACAGGTGTGCCTGTGAATCCGATGTAACAGGCATTTGGCAGGACCCGGCGCATTTTGGCATGACGCGAGCCGTACTGCCCGCGATGCCCCTCATCCACCAGGACAAAGATGTTGGGATCATCATTGTGTACGGCGTGACGACCGACAGCTGCGTCAAACTTGTCAATAATCGTGGTAACAATGCGTTTTTTGTTGTCTTTCAGCATATCCGACAGGTGCTTGCCGGTTCTGGCCTGCTCGACCTCTTTGCCGCAATGATGGAAGGTCCTGTAGATCTGGTCGTCAAGGTCAACCCGGTCGGTAACCAGAACGATCTTGTAATCGGGTATCTCAGGACACAGGGCAATGGACTTGGCAAGCAGCACCATGGTCAGCGACTTGCCGCTGCCCTGGGTGTGCCAGACCACGCCGCCGCGCCGCCTGCCGTCACGCTCGCGGGTTTTTATACGGTCCATGATCTTTTTTACGCAAAAATACTGCTGATATCGTGCAATCTTTTTGACACCGGCATCAAACAGAATGAAGCGGTAGGAAAGTTCAAGGAGTCTTTCAGGGCGGCACAGCGCAAAAAGGGCACGGTCCTGTTCGGTTACCTGTCGTTTGAGCGTCCCGTATTCAGCCGGTTTCTCCCGTACCAGCCACTCATTTTCAATAAACAGCTTGTCCACCTGTTCTTCCGACAGAGGAATATTGACAAGTTCTTGCAGCTTCTCTTCAAAATCGGGAGATTCTTCCCGCCAGACAGCCCAGAATTTGGCAGGAGTTCCCGTGGTTGCGTACTTGGCCTCATTTTTGGACAACGCCAGAAGCAGCTGCGAATATAAAAACAGGTGGGGGATTTCGTCATCCTTCTGGTTGCGTATCTGCTGGGATATGGCCTCACGTATTGGGTCCTTGATGTGCGGCGACTTACATTCGATCACGCCAAAGGGGATACCATTTACAAAGAGTACGATATCCGGCCTGCGGGTCTGGTGACTGCCGGTCCGCTCAACGGCAAACTCTTCTGTGACATGAAAGACGTTGTTCTCTGGATGTTCCCAGTCGATATAGTGCAGGGTAAAACTCTTGATATCGCCGTCCACTGACTGTTGCAGGCTTTTCCCCAGGCACAGAAGATCATAAATTTTCTCGTTTGTACGCACCAGCCCGTCAAAGGGGATTTCCTTAAGCGCCTGCAGAGCGCTCAAGATATTGCCCTCGGTAAACGGCAGCTCCCTGCCCTTGAATCTGACCCGGTTGTGTTTCCGAAGCCAGTCAGCGAGAACACCCTCCAAGAGCACGCCCCCCGGTTTGCCGCCCCGCAGCTTCAACGCCTCCTCCGGCGTCAGGTATTGCCATCCCAGATTCTGAAGCAGGTGCAAGGCGGGAAGCTGGGAGATGGAGTCTTCATCAAAGCGGGGCTTTGATGAAGAGTGAAAAGTGAAAAGTGAAGAGTGAACAGTGTCGGTCATTTATTTTTCCCTGTCTTTACCGTTGATATCAGCATGGCGAGCAATTCACGGCAGTCGGAATGCAAACTTGCACGCTGGTCATTTCAGAAACCGCGATAATTTCACAATTCGTATCGCAAAGTCATAACTCTTATCTCTCAGAACCGATTTCGCTAATTTGGTTTCTTCCTTAACTTTTCATTCTTAGTTTTTCACTTTTCACTTTCTTTTTCCCCTTTGCCGTCAGCCGATATTTTTGCTTGCTGCTCCTTGGCTTATCAGGAATGGTCATCTCAATGAGCCCATGCTCAAGGGCAGGCAACAGGTAGGCATCTCGAAAGTGAAAGCGGTCCCTGAGGCCAAGACGTTCCTGGAGCTGCGAGCGCGCCATTTCACCCTGTAGCGCATTCAGTAAATCGATAACTTGTGGGGTAACTTGTGGGGTAACTTGTTTGAGTGCTTTCTGCTTCAAAACTTTCGCAAAAACAGGGTGGATTGATAATTCCACCAGGAAATACGTCCTGTCGTCATCTGTATGGAATACCGGCATGGGCGAGCCGTTTGCTTGAATAGCCCTTAACATTTTCGGGATGCCGGTTCCCCGGCCCTCTGTCATTTCAAGCTCCTTGAGAAACTCCCCGACCCGACGGTTGCGGTATCGGCGGGACAGGAAACGGAATTCGAGCATGTCCTTTTTGCGAATGGAGCGATCCGGCCCAGGGAAGCTGGAAATGGTTATCCGGTCCGGCAGGATACGGACCTCCACCGGCTCCCTGATTTCATAGGAGCGGTGATACACTGCGTTACAGAGGGCTTCTTCAATGGCGGGAAACGGATAGTTGAAAAAACGGTCGGCTTCCGCACGGTCAGGGTGCTTAAAAGTGAAAAGTGAACAGTGAAAAGTGTCGGTCATTTGTTTTTTCCTGTTTTAACCGTTGATATCAGCATGGCAAGTAATTCACGGCAGTCGGAATGCAAACTTACAAACTGCTCATTGCTGATAAAACCGGTGTCTTTTAAGATGGAAATCCAATAATCGGTTTCGTTCGTCTCCTTTAATGCAATGCTCATTTTGCTGACAAAATCGGCTTTGCTCTGAGCAAATTCAGCTTCACGGATCAATGCGCCAATCGCAGTTCCGCTTCGTAAAACCTGTTTACTCAAAACAAATTCCCTTTTCTCATCCATCAGGAACCGCGACAACCTCACAATCCGTATCGCAAAATCATAACTCTTATCTCTCAGAACCGATTTTCCCAATTTGTCTCCTTCCTTCACTTTTCACTTTTAGTTTTTCACTTTTCACTTTTTTAATGCCGATCTTCCTCTTGACATGAAGGCCTGACAGTTTAACATTTAAATATAAATTCACTGCCAAACGGTTTTGAACCAATAGAGGTTTCGGCCTGCTGAACCAGCGTAGCGAATCAGCGGCCTTACCAAATGTGACAAAGGGACTGGGAATGCCCGGTCGGCGGACGACCTTGGAAACGGGGTTGTCCGTTTTATTTTTTACGGAAAAATTTTCCATCCTTTAACATTCCCTCCATCGTATATATGTTCTTTATGAACTTACCCCCATTGTCAAGACAAAAAAGTGCCTGGTATTTGGTGCATATCAGGATCCCTCATGACGTTTAGATATACTTCTTTTCTGGACATATACTTCTTCTGGTGTCAGGTTCTCAAGAGA
>JALVJO010000195.1 GCA_027028245.1 Deltaproteobacteria bacterium | reverse complement strand
GAGGCCGCTTCGGCCTTTTCCAGGGCCCTGCGCCTTGATCCCGATTCCAGGAAGGCAGCCGGGCTCCTGAAGGAGGCCAGGGATACAATAACAAGAAAAAACTTTGAAAGGGCCATGGGAGAGGCACTTAGTGCCTTTTCCGAAAACAGGCTCTCAGAGGCCGGCCGTGCCCTTAAAAGGGCTTCTTCAATATACCCGGACAATCCCGCCGTACAGGATCTTGCACGCCGCCTTTCCAGGGCAGAAAGGCATCTCAGCCTGCAAAAGTACCTCGATGAGGCTGGCAGGCTGACGGAACAGGAAAAATGGAAAGAGGCGGCCGCATTTTATAAAAAGGCCCTGGATATTGACCCGGACAATGTGACGGCACTTGGCGGCCTTGAAAAGGCCGAAAGACTTTCTGCAGCCATGAAGATCCTTCAAGGCATCATAGATCATCCGGAAAGGCTCAGGGAGCCGGGGCCGCTGAAAGATGCCAAAAAGGCCCTTGAGGCTGCACGAGGCATAAAGGAGCCTGGCCCGGTACTTTCAGGCCGCATAAAGCAGGCCTCCGTGGTGGTGGAAAACGCCCTGCAACCGGTTGCCGTTACCATTTTATCCGACGGAAAGACCGACATCACCATCTATCGCGCGGGCAGACTGGGCAGAGTTTACAGGCGGACCATTTTTCTCAGGCCGGGAAGATACGTTGCATTGGGCACCAGGCAGGGCTTCAGGGACGTGAGAAGGGAAATAGAAATAAAATCAGGCAGCCTTCAACCGGCCTTCTCCATAGTCTGCAGCGAAAGGATCTGAAGCATAGCCATGGACCGGCTGTTTGAAATAACAGGAAAAGACCTTGAGTCTTCATATACAGAAAATGATCTGCCCCTTCGGATCGGCGGAAGCCGTGCCCATATTCCTCTACGGCAGCTTCGACAAGACGTCTGCCTCATAGGAGAGATAGACGGCTATCTTTTTCTCCAGCCCCTTTCAGACCAGGTGGATATCTTCCACAACCACGAGAAGATAACAGGCTCAGTATGGATAAAATCCGGCGATGAAACAAGAATCGGCAAGGATATCATCTCGTACAAGATAACAGGAGACATAGTCACCGTAACGATTCAGAAGGCGGAAAAGGACAAGATACAATCAGCACCTGAAAAAACGCCTGCTTCAAAAAGAAAGGCCCCGCTGCCAAGGGTAGACAGTGATACAGGCCCCCAAAAGACCACACCCCTCTGGGTGAAATTCGCCCTTCCGATCCTTTTTCTACTGTGCCTTGCCGCCATTTTTCTCCTTGCTTCAGAGACCATGGAGATAGCTGTCTCTCCCGCACCAGACCGCCTTGATGTTTCCGGATTTCCGCCCCCTTTAAGGCTTGGCGGCTGCTACCTGGCCATACCCGGCCCATACACCCTGGAGGCCAAAAAGGCAGGCTACAGGCCCCTCAGGGCCGAAATAGAGCTTAACAGAATGAAAAAGAGGTTTGAATT
Source organism: Deltaproteobacteria bacterium (assembly GCA_027028245.1). GTDB lineage: Bacteria > Desulfobacterota > Dissulfuribacteria > Dissulfuribacterales > QOAL01 > QOAL01. The sequence goes on along the minus strand of JALVJO010000195.1, from coordinate 17,840 downwards.
CACCCTTCTTCCGCTTCCGGGCCTGGTGGATATAACCACCATGCCTTCAGGAAATGCCACTGTGAAAGTTGACGGCAGTCTCCTTGGCATTACCCCTCTGAGGGACGTGGAAATAGAGGCGGGAAACCACACGGCAGAAATTACCAGGCAGCGTTACAGGAAAATCCAGGAAAAGATACTTGTAGCCGGAAGGGGTATTCATCAGCAATTCACCTTTAAACTTGAGCCCGCCTGGGGGACGGTCAGGCTGCGGTCTGTTCCCGAGGGTTCTGATATCTTCGTGGACGGCAGGAAGATGGATGCCAAAACGCCCTCTGTCCTGGAGCTTACCGAGGGCAGGCGGAAAATCCTCGTCAAAAAGGCCGGGTATCAGCCAAGTGTACTGGAAATTGATGTAAAGGCAGGTGAAGAAATCTCTCCTGCCCCGGTTGTGCTTGCCAAGGCCCCTGGCACCTTGAAGATTGAAACGCATCCCGAAGGGGCACTGGTTGCAGTAGATGGGCTGTACAAGGGAAAGGCGCCCCTTCAGATCGAAGTCTCATCCCAGAAGACGCACAAGGTCTCGGTAAGCCTGGAGGGCCACAAGCCGGGCTTGAAAAGGGTGACATTAGGCCCCGGCCAGATGCGCACCCTGAAATTCAGGCTTGAACCCCTCTACTGCACGGTTTTTATCTCATCACCCCCGGGAACCGGGCTTTTCATAGACGGCAAGGCTCAAAAGAAGAATTCAGGCCGTTTCCAGCTTGCAGCCCTACCCCATACAATTGAAATCCGCGGGCCCAAAGGAGTAAGAACCACCAGGAAGATAACCCCTCTTCCCGGCAGTACCCTCAGGCTTGACATGAGACTGGAAGCCGGCCGGCACCAAAAGAGATTCAGAAGCCGCACCTCGGGCCAGGAATTTATCCTCATGCAGCCTGGAAAGATCTTCACCATGGGTTCATCCCGCAGGGAGGCAGGAAGGCTCAGCAACGAGGTCAGGAGAAAGGTGCTCCTTGAGCGTCCCTTTTACATTTCAACCATGGAGGTAACAAATGCCCAGTTCGGCATATTCGACCCTGAACACTCCTCCGGCAGCTTCAAGGGCTTCAGCCTGGAAGGCGGCCGTCAGCCAGTGGTGAACATCACCTGGGCCCAGGCTGTCAGATACCTGAACTGGCTGTCCATAAAAGACGGCCTAAGGCCCTTTTACCGCGAGGAGGACGGCAGGATAACTGTAGTTCACCCCCTGACCAACGGCTACCGGCTGCCCACAGAGGCGGAATGGGCCTGGGCTGCCAGGTTTGCCGGAAGGAACAGGGCCTCTAAATACCCCTGGCAGGGAACCTTCCCGCCTGACAGCGCGGCAGGAAACTTTGCAGATGAATCGGCCAGGGAGATACTTCCCGCCGTCATCAGGGGCTACAATGACGGCTTTCCCGTCAGCTCCCCTGTTGGAAGCTTCAGGCCCAACCCTGGCGGTCTTTTTGACATGGGCGGAAACGCTGCGGAATGGTGTCATGATTTCTATTCCCCTGTTATTAATGGATTCCGGACTGAGAAAGATCCCCTGGGACCGCCAAACGGCACACATCACGTTGTAAGGGGAAGCAGCTGGCAGGACAGCTCTGTCACGGAACTAAGGCTCAGCTACAGGGGATACAGCCGAAAGGCCAGGCTGGATATCGGTTTCAGGATTGCGAGGTATGAACAATGACCATCAGCAGTAAAACATTCCTTAAAAGGACCCTTTGCGCAATAGTATTATCCATATTCTTAACACTTTTTCCGGTCTTTCAGTGCCCAGCAGAAACAGAAAAAACAGCCTTTCAGAAGCAGAACCTGAAGGCAGAACAGGAAAGATATCTGAAAGAGCAGAAAAAGCGCAAAAGGGTGCGAAGAAAAAGGACAAACAAGACCCGCCCAAGTGAAAGAATAACCGCTGACCAGGCGGTGGCATTTCCGGCGGACATTTAAAATATACTGCTAAGAAACAGTACAGGTGAAAGGGTATGACGCAAAAACTCCCCATCGAGCTTATATTCCAGGTATTTTCCCTGCTCATTGCCTTCATAATCGTCCACGGCGCCTATGTAACCGTCATTCGGCCAAGGGCAGATGCCTTTATTGAAAAACAGCAGGTCCTCGTGAAGCAGGACCGGCAGCACGAACAGAAACAAAATTTCTTCGTGGTCCTTCGCGACTACGAGCAGGAAGCATGCATAGTATTGATGCTTTGGGCATTTGCTATCATGGGCTACAAGGCATTTTTTACCTGGCGCCAGCAGCAGCAGCTTTCAATGGATTTCCTTCATCTGCCCCATGGCCTTGTCATAGGCCTGGAGGATACCAGGGAACTATTGAGGCGTCTTGACGAGGTGCCGGAACAGGTGCGGGACTTTATTGTCCCCAAGGCCCTGCGAACTGCGATACAGCGGTTTGCCGCCACGAGAAACGTCCAGGATGCGGCAACTGCCGTAAAAAGCCTCTGCGAGCTGGAAGGTGAACGGCAGGATTCGGAGCTTTCTGTTATCCGATACATTGCCTGGGCCATTCCGTCAGTGGGCTTCATAGGCACTGTTCGGGGAATTGGCGCTGCACTTTCCCAGGCAAACCGTGCAGTCGAGGGAGATATCACTGGTGTTACCCAGAATCTTGGGGTTGCCTTTAACTCAACATTCATTGCCCTTGTAATCTCCATCGTGCTCATGTTTTTCATACATCAGCTGCAGCTGATGCAGGAACGGCTTGTCCTTGACACAGAGGCCTACTGCGATACGCATCTGATCTCAAGGCTTCGGGCAAAACCGCTCCCATAGGGCCTTACCAACCTCATCCATGGCAGCAGGACGAAAACGCACCCTTCCCACATTCAACCTTTCCTTCCTGGACATCATGTTCTGCGGCTTCGGGGCCGTGGTGCTGCTGGTGCTCATGGTAAACAGCCAGATGGTCCACCACCGCAGGGAAAAGAGCCAGGACCTGAGGGGAAGGCTGAACGAACTGGAGGCAGAAGTACAGGCAGGAAGCCAGCTCCTGGCAGAACTCAAAAACAGCCTGGAGCAGACAGATTCGGCCATTGCCGCTTCGGAAAAACAGTCTGCCGTACTGATAAAAAAGATTCAGAAAACTGCCCTGGAAATCGCCACCTTTTCCGGCTACTCCCTTGCGGAAAAGCAATCAATAGAAAAACTTCAGAGCGATCTCAAGACAATGGAAGCTGCCAGGAAAAGGCTTCTTGCAGCCAAAAGGCAGAACCAGGAATCAGGCAGAAAGGCCCGCCATTTCAGCGGGGAGGGAGACAGGCAATACCTTACGGGGCTTCGTCTCGGGGGCAGAAGGATCCTGCTGCTGGTGGATGCCTCGGCATCCATGCTGGATAGCACTATCTTGAACATCATAAAACGGCGCAACCTTTCTGAAAAAAGCAGGATCCAGGCCCCCAAGTGGCAGCGCACGATCAGGACCGCCAGGTGGCTTCTGGCAAACCTCCCCACGGACTCAACGGTAAAAATCGCCCTGTTCAACACCCAAACATCATTTCTTGCCGGCTCAGCGGAAAAATGGATACCCATTACCAGCCGCGGGGCAGTAAACCGGATGGTAGACCAGCTGCGAAAAACTGTTCCAGGGGGCGGTACCAACCTCTCAGGGGCATTCAGGGCGGCCTCACGCCTGAACCCCAGGCCTGACAACATACTTCTAATCACTGATGGCCTTCCAACCCTTGGGGGTAAGGGCCCCGGGGCCGGCAGGGTCTCGTCGGACCAGAGGGTGAGATTTTTCAAGCAGGCGGTCACCATGCTCCCTGCATCTGTGCCTGTAAACACGATCCTTCTGCCCCTTGAGGGAGATCCAATGGCAGCCGGCCTTTACTGGAAGCTTGCAGTATCAACCCGGGGTTCATTTCTGACTCCCAGCAGGGACTGGCCTTGAAAAGAAACAGGAGGGACATACAGATATTCAGCCTCTCCTTCCTGGACGTGGTTTCCTGCGGCTTTGGCGCAATAATCCTGCTCCTTGTAATTTCCCAGTTCTCTGAACCAAGGGTGGTGGAAGAACAAAACCGGGCGATGAAGACCAGGATAGAATCCCTGGAACAGATGAAACACGAGATCCAGGAGGAGACAGTCACGCTGAATCGTCAGCTTCTTTCAAAAAGGGACGAGCTCTCTAAGCTCAGAGAAAAGATAAGCCGCCTCCAGGGGGATCTCAGGGCAATAAGGGGGAAATTTACAGCAGCAAAAACGGACCAGGAGGCCAGAAAGATCATTGCCAGACAGCTCCAGACGGCAAGACAGGAGCTTACAGAAGAGATGAGACGCCTTGAGAAAAAGGAAGCACGCCCCCGAACCCGGTCCATAATAGGCGGCATACCCGTTGACAGTGAATACATCGTGTTTGTAATCGATACCTCAGGGTCAATGCAGAGATTTGCCTGGCCCCTGGTCAGAAGGAAGATGAAGGAGATCCTGGATATCTATCCAAGGGTCAGGGGTATCCAGGTCATGAACGATATGGGAAACTACATGTTCTCGAGATATGCGGGCAGGTGGATCCCTGACAGCCCGGCAAGAAGGCGGGCAATCCTTTCCATGCTCACCTCATGGGCGCCGTTTTCCAATTCCAGTCCGGTGGAGGGCATAACCGCTGCCATACGCCGATTCTATGCCGGCAACAAGAAGATTTCCATATACGTGCTTGGTGATGATTTTTCCACGGGCTCCATCCAGGCCGTACTGGACGAGGTCAGCCGGCTGAACCGTTCAGACCGGTCGCACAAAAGACTTGTACGCATTCATGCCATGGGCTTTCCCGTGCTCATAAAAGAGACGCCTTCCTCGGTAAATATCTTCAGGTTTGCAAATCTCATGCGGCACCTGGCAGAGGAAAACGGGGGCTGCTTCGTGGGCCTGAACAGGCTGCCCTGACGGGCTAAAGATAAGATTCTATCAGCTTTTCGGCGATCTGGACTGCGTTGGTCGCAGCACCCTTCCTGATATTGTCTGCCACCACCCACAAATCCAGGCCGTTTTCCTGGGAGATGTCCTGTCTGATTCTTCCCACAAGGGTCCAGTCCTTTCCTTCCGCCTCTATGGCCATGGGATACAGGTTTTCAGATGGTTCATCCACCACCTTCACCCCCGGTGCTTCGGAAAGAAGCTCCCTGGCCTTTTCAGCAGAAACAGGCCTTTCAAACTGGATGTTCACCGCCTCGGAATGGCCGAAAAATACAGGTACCCTTACTGCAGTGGCAGACACCATGATGGAATCGTCTTCCAGGATTTTCCTGGTTTCGTTGACCATCTTCATCTCTTCCTTGGTGTAGCCGTTATCCGTAAAGACATCTATGTGAGGCAGGCAGTTGAAGGCGATCTGGTGGGGATATGCCTTATAATCATATTCGCCTGCCCAGCCCTTTGATTTTCCCGGCTCGCTGCCACAGCCCTTTATCACCCACTGCCTTATCTCTTCCTCAAGCTCTGTTATGGCCTGCTGCCCGGTACCTGAAACCGCCTGGTACGTGGAGACAACTATCCTCTTGATGCGTGCAAAGTCATAAAGGGGTTTCAAAGCCACAACCATCTGGATGGTGGAACAATTGGGATTTGCGATAATCCCCTTCTTGCCGTAACCTTTGATTGCATGGGGATTTACCTCTGGAACCACCAGGGGAACTTCCGGGTCCATGCGCCAGGCACTGGAGTTATCAATCACCACTGCCCCTGCCCTTGCAGCAGAAGGGGCAAACTCGAGGCTCCTGGAACCGCCTGCAGAAAAAAGGGCTATATCCACGCCGTCAAAGGAATCGTGGTCCATCTTGTGAACCACCACCTTCTGACCCCGGAAGGAAAGCTCCTTTCCTTCTGAGCGCTCGGAGGCAAGAAGACGAATCTCTGAAACCGGAAAATCCCGCTCCTCCAGCACCTTGATCATGGTCTTCCCAACTGCACCCGTGGCCCCTGCTACAGCTACACAAAATTCCCTGCTCATATCGTTATTAAACCTTTCCTTGTTCTATAATCTTTAATGATGGCTTACAAGCTGCCCTTTGTACAGCCACCCAGGCATTAAATCCAGAGTTATGATTCCTTAGGCTTCCGCAACCTCCGCCCCTGGTTCAAGACAAAAGTACCAGATACCAGCCAAGGCTCTTTCTCCCTTTTGCCGCTTCCGGGCATGGAAGGAACCGGTCTTATCAGGCCCCGGAAGGGTGGCGGCATGGAGGCCGCCACGGGCAAACGGCCAGGGACGACCGATTTTGCCCGCCCAGACCGGGCATTCCACGCACAGAAAAAAAGCGGCAACGAAGCGTCCTTTTCTTTGGTTCGTTTCTTTTGGGCAAGCAAAAGAAATGAACAAGCAGTGTACGGAACTCAGCCCCTTCCGAACGCCCTAAACTTCCTTCACGTAACCTGCCACCAGATCCCCGACCTCGGTGGTTGAATATCCCATCTTACCTGCAGAAAGGCTCTTGAGATCCTGGCTTACAGCCTTCTTGACCGCCTCTTCCACTGCCTTTGCAGCCTCTTCCTCCCCGAGATAATCCAGCATCATCTGGCCGGCGCATATTGCAGCAAGTGGGTTTATCACGTTCTTGCCAGTGTACTTGGGCGCAGAGCCCCCAATGGGCTCAAACATGGAGACACCTTCCGGGTTGATGTTGCCGCCTGCGGCAATACCCATACCGCCCTGTATCATGGCACCTAGATCCGTGATGATGTCCCCGAACATGTTGTCCGTTACGATCACGTCAAACCATTCCGGGTTCTTGACCATCCACATGCATGTGGCATCAACGTGCGCGTATTCCTTCTTTATATCAGGATATTCCTCGCCTATCTCGTAAAAGGCCCTTTCCCACAGGTCAAAGGCAAAGGTGAGGACATTGGTCTTGCCGCAAAGGGTTAGGGTCTTCTTCTGATTTCTCTTCCTGCAGTATTCATAGGCATAACGGATGCAGCGCTCAACGCCCTTTCTGGTATTGATGGATTCCTGCACGGCAACTTCATCAGGAGTGCCCTTTTTCAGCACTCCTCCTGCCCCTGCATATAGCCCCTCGGTATTTTCCCTGACAACCACAAAATTGATATCCTCGGGCCCCTTGTCCTTTAGAGGCGTATCCACGCCGGGATACAGGATGACAGGCCTGAGATTTATGTACTGGTCCAGGGCAAACCTCAGGGCCAGGAGTATTCCCTTTTCGAGGATTCCAGGTTTTACATCAGGATGCCCTATGGCCCCGAGATATATTGCCTTATACTGCTTGAGATCCTCTGCTGCTCCTTCAGGAAGCACCTCCCCTGTTTTCAGGTACCTGTCCCCGCCGTAGTCATACCATGTCATGTCCAGTTCAAAGCCGAACCTCGATGCTGCTGCCTCAAGTACCTTGACGCCCTCCCTGACCACCTCGGGGCCTGTGCCGTCCCCCGGGATAACAGCTATCTTGTATTTATTTGCCATCTGTTTCTTCTCCTTGATATTTGAAAGATTTGAAACTTGAATTACACAAAAAACACCGAATCAGCCGCTGCCTGACTTCTTAAGTATGTGGGCAATGAGCCCTCCGTCAGCTATGAGCTCTTGCATGAAAGGAGGAATGGGCTGTGCCTTCATCTCCTTCCCTGTGGTGAGATCCCTGATGATACCGGAATCGGCATCCACTTCCACCTCGTGACCTTCTTGAATCTGCCGGGCCGCCTCTTCACATTCAAATATGGGAAGCCCCATGTTGAAGGCGTTCCGGTAGAATATCCTGGCAAAGCTGGGTGCTATCACGCATGCCACTCCTGCTGCCTTGAGCGCAATGGGCGCGTGCTCCCTTGAAGAGCCGCATCCGAAATTCTTTCCTGCAACTATGATATCGCCTGGGCTCACCTTGTCCGGGAATTCCTGGTCCGCATCTTCCATGCAGTGGCGGGCCAGTTCCTGGGGATCAGAAGTATTGAGATACCTTGCCGGGATGATTGCATCGGTATCGATGTTTTCTCCAAATTTCCAGACTTTACCTCTTATTTTCATGGCTGTATCCTCTTTATTCCAGCTCGCCGGGGCTTCCTATCCTGCCCAGCACCGCACTGGCCGCGGCAATGGCAGGGCTTGCCAGATAAAGCTCGCTTTCAGGATGCCCCATCCTGCCGACAAAATTCCTGTTGGTTGTGGAAAGGGCCTTTTCTCCCTTTGCAAGCACACCCATGTGGCCGCCAAGGCATGGTCCGCAGGTGGGCGGACCTATCACAGCGCCTGCATCAGAAAAGATCTTCAGAAAGCCCTTTTCCAGGGCCTCGGCCCAGATAGCAGGCGTGGCCGGAAGAACTATGAGCCTCAGGCCTTCTGCAACCGTTTTTCCCTGGAGGATGCCTGCTGCAACTGCCAGGTCTTCGATACGGCCGTTGGTGCAGGAGCCTATCACCACCTGATCCAGCTCCACGGTACCCACTTCCGAGATGCCGACTGTATTTTCCGGCAGATGCGGGAAGGCAATCTGGGGCTCAATGGCGCTGCAGTCGTATTCTATGACCCTGGCATACCCGGCATCCTCGTCGCTTCTAAAGACCTGATACGAGCGGCCGGCCCTCTTGGAGACATATTCCTCTGTTATGGTGTCAGGGTTTATAAGGCCGGCCTTTCCTCCCGCCTCAATGGCCATGTTGGACATGGTGAACCTGTCTGCCATGGGCAGGGACTCAATCACAGGCCCTGTAAACTCCATGGCCATATAAAGGGCACCGTCAACGCCCATGTCTCCGATAGTATAAAGGATGAGGTCTTTTCCGCCCACCCAAGGCTGGAGCTCTCCCTTGTAAACTATCTTGATACTCTCCGGGACCTTGAACCATGTTCTTCCGGTAATCATGGCCGCTGCCAGATCGGTACTTCCCACACCAGTTGCAAAGGCCCCCAGGGCCCCGTATGTACAGGTATGGCTGTCAGCGCCTATGACCACATCCCCTGGAAGCACTATTCCCTTTTCCGGAAGCAGACAGTGCTCTACGCCTACCTGACCGCCTTCGTAAAAGTGAAGGATTGCATGCTCCTGGGAAAATTCCCTGAGCATCCGCACCTGTTCCGCGCTCTTTATGTCCTTATTGGGGGTAAAATGGTCTGCCACCAGTGCGATCTTCTTCCTGTCAAAGACCTTTTTGGCCCCGGCCTTCTTGAATATTTCTATGGATATGGGGGCGGTAATATCGTTTCCCAGGGCCATATCCAGCTGCACATCCACCAGCTGACCAGGCTCAACCCAGTCGTGTCCTGAATGGGCAGCAATGATCTTTTCCGCAATTGTCATTGGACGACTCATTGTCGCACACCTCATGTATTCTTTAATTTCATTTTAATGGGAGGGCATTGCCCTTGGTCATCACCTCTTGAAGGCCAGCCTGTTCAGTGCATTCAGGTAGGCCCTAACGCTTGCAGTTATGATGTCGGGGTCCGCACCCTGACCGATGACCACCCTGTCGTCTTCCTGCAGCCTGACCGTCACCTCTCCCTGGGCATCCGTTCCGCCGGTGATGGAGTTTACCGTGAACCTGAGAAGGCGGCTCTTGGTCTGAATCAGCCTGGATACAGCGTTGAAGGCCGCATCAATGGGGCCTGCGCCAATGGACACACCAATATGTTCCTCGCCGTCGATCTCGATACCCACCGTGGCCGTTGGTCTTATGCCGCTTCCGCCTGCCACGTGAAGGTAGGTGAGCCTGTAAGTCTCAGGAATCCGCAGGATCTCCTCTGTAACAATAACTTCCAAGTCTTCAGGAAAAAGCTCCTTTTTCTTGTCCGCCAAGGCCTTGAACCTGGCAAATACCCTGTCGATTTCCGCCTCGGAAAGCTCATAGCCCATTTCCTGGAGCTTGGCCTTGATGGCATGGCGGCCGGAATGCTTCCCCAGGACAAGCCGGCCATGGGAAAGGCCTATGTCCTTTGGATTCATGATCTCGTAGGTGGTGCGTTCCTTTAAGACGCCGTCCTGATGTATGCCGGATTCATGGGCAAAGGCATTGGCACCCACAATGGCCTTGTTGGGCTGCACAAGCATGCCGGTAAGGGTACTTACCATGCGGCTGGTGGCAGAAATATGCTTGGTGTTGATGCCGGTTTCGTACGGCAGGCAGTCTTGCCTGGTACGAATAGCCATGACAACTTCTTCCATGGCAGTGTTTCCTGCCCTTTCGCCTATGCCGTTTATGGTGCACTCCACCTGCCTGGCCCCTTCCCTGATTGCAGACAGCACGTTGGCCGTGGCAAGTCCCAGATCATTGTGACAGTGGATGCTCAGGACGGCCTTGTCGATATTGGGGGTGTTTTCCATGACATAACGGACCATGCGGCCGAAATCCCATGGTATGGCATATCCCACCGTGTCCGGGAAGTTCACCGTTGTGGCGCCGGCATCGATGACCCTTTCAAAGACCCTGCACAGGAAGTCAAGATCTGTACGGCTGGCATCCTCTGCGGAGAATTCAACATTGGAAGTAAAACCGGCTGCGTATTTTACAGCCTCGCCGGCCATTTCCAGTACCTCCTCCCTGGTTTTCCGGAGCTTGTACTTGAGATGAATGTCAGAGGTGGCAAGAAAGGTATGTATCCTGGGATGGGCACCCTCCCTGATGGCTTCCCATGCCGTGTCTATGTCCCTTTTTGTAGCCCTGGCAAGGGCTGCCACCTGGATATTTCTGAGTTCTGAGGCCAGAAGCTGAACCCCTTCAAAATCGCCTGGAGACGCCACGGGAAATCCTGCCTCAAGCACATCGATCCCCAGCTTTTCCAGCTGACGGCCAATCTGAATCTTGTCTTCCATGTTCAGGGAGACACCAGGAGACTGCTCCCCATCCCTCAAGGTAGTATCAAATATTATAATCCTGTTGTTTTCTTTCATGGATGCTTCCTTTCTTCTTTCCGGCCTACAATTGTCTTTCTTCAAAAACCGCTGCCTCTTTCTTCCTGGATCTGAGAAGACTCAGGGAATGTAGCAGGGGTCCTGAGAAGACATAGGCAAAGAAGATAAGGAAAAGGGTAACCTTGGGTTCAATGGCAATGATCACCATGGTGAGGAGAAAGGCGATAATACCCCTGAAGGGGTGCTGGTTGAACCACCTGACCTCCTTGAAACTATGATAGCGCACATTGCTTACCATGAGAAACGAAAGGCTGTAAACCAGGAGGAGTACGCCGTAGTGGCGCACCGGCCCAAGAATACCGAAATGATGGCAAAGGAGCACTGTCGTTGCCACCATTGCAGCAGCAGAAGGGCATGGAAGCCCGATAAAAAAATCCTTTGAGCCCGGCCCGGAAGAACCAAGTGTATTGAACCTGGCAAGCCTCAGGGCTGTTGTTGCAACATACAGAAACCCGGCAAGCCATCCGAGACGGCCATATGTCTGAAGACCCCATGTAAAGGCAAGGATACCGGGAGCCACTCCGAAGGCCACGAGGTCTGCCAGGGAGTCATACTCCAGCCCGAACTTGCTGGTTGTGCCGGTGATCCTGGCCACGCGGCCGTCCAGGCCGTCAAATATGCCGGAGACAAGTATGGCCCAGGCCGCAGGTATGAAACTGCCGTTTATGGCAGCCACAAGGGAATAAAAACCTGCAAACAAGCTGGCAGACGTAAGGAGATTGGGAAGAAGATATGCACTCTTTCTGGGTGTCCTGCCTGACTTTGCTGTTGGGGTCTTCATGTTGCTGTCTTCATCTCCGCAAGCACGGTCTGGCCTGCAGCAGTTTTGTCTCCTTTTTCAACTGCAATCCTGCTCTCGACAGGAAGATACACGTCAAGTCTTGAGCCAAACCTGATCATGCCGTAACGCTGTCCGCGTTCAAGCCTGTCTCCTGTCTGTGCAAGGCATACTATCCGCCTTGCAATCAGACCTGCAACCTGAACAACAATCACCTTCCTGCCGGCTTCATCCTGGAGCAACATGGCACAGGCCTCATTTTCTCTCATTGCCCTGGATCTGTTTGCTGAAACAAAAAGACCCGGCCTGTATTTCAAACCAATTACCATGCCTGAAATCGGTGACCTGTTCACGTGGCAGTTGAACACGTTCATAAAGATACTGATCCTGACGGCAGGGCCGCTTTGAAACCAGGGATCATGGTCCTTGCTGATATCTATAACCTTACCATCCGCAGGTGAAGTTATCAAATGGGCATCATGCGGTACAATCCTTTCGGGGTCCCTGAAAAAATAGACAATAAACCCTGTTAATGCCAGGCAGGCAAGGGCCGGGACCGGCAGCTGAAGCTGTGCCAAAACAATTGTAGCCAAGGCAGACATGCCGATAAAGGGCACACCCTCCTTGGCCACAGGGATTCGGGCCGTCAGCATGCTTCTTCTTATTCCTTAAGCCAGCTCATCATGTCCCTGAGGCGGGCGCCCACCTCTTCCAGGAGGTGCTCACGCTCGCGGCTTCTTAAGGCATTGAAGACCGGACGGTTCACCCTGTTTTCAAGGAGCCATTCCTTTGCAAAATTCCCTGTCTGGATTTCATCCAGTATACGGCGCATCTCCTTCCTGGTTTCCTCGGTAACAATCCTCTTGCCCCTGGTGAGATCCCCGTATTCAGCCGTATCGCTTATGGAGTAGCGCATCCTGGACAGTCCGCCCTCATATATGAGATCTACTATGAGTTTCAGCTCATGACAGCACTCGAAGTATGCGATCTCAGGCTGGTAGCCTGCCTCTACAAGTGTCTCAAATCCGGCCTTGATAAGCTCGCTTACTCCTCCGCAAAGCACGCACTGTTCTCCGAAAAGATCGGTCTCTGTCTCTTCCTTAAAGGTGGTCTCAATTACTCCGCCCCTGGTGCCGCCTATGCCCTGGGCATAGCCGAGGGCCTTTTCCAGAGCCTTTCCGGACGCATCCTGATGAACTGCTACCAGGCAGGGAACACCTCTCCCTATTTCGTATTCCCTCCTTACAAGGTGTCCCGGCCCCTTGGGCGCCACCATGGTAACATCCACGTCCTTGGGGGCGATAATCTGGCCGAAATGGATATTGAACCCGTGGGAAAACATGAGCATGTTGCCAGGCTCAAGATTCGGTTCTACGGCCTCCCGATAAAGATCTGCCTGCACGTGATCCGGCACCAGGATCATTATCACGTCTGCCTGTTTTGCCGCTTCAGCCGCACTTACCGGTTCAAAACCATGTTTTACAGCCAGGTCATAATTGGCAGATCCCGGTCTCTGGCCCACTATAACCTTGACTCCGCTGTCCCTGAGATTCTGGGCATGTGCATGGCCCTGACTGCCGTATCCTATAACTGCAACGGTCTTGCCCTCAAGGACCCCCTTGGGGACGTCTTTATCGTAAAAAATCTTCATCTTTCTGCTCCTGTTAAATGGTCTTTTTCTCGCGCTGTATAGCAATGGTGCCGGTACGTGTGATCTCCTTGATGCCCAGGGGATTCAGGAGTTCTGTTACTGCCCTCAGCTTGGATTCCGGGCCTGTAACCTCAATGGTATATGTCTTAGGGCTTACATCCACCACCTTACACCTGAATATGTCGCACATCCTGAGGACTTCCGCCCTTGTTTCGTCCTCGGCCCTGACCTTTATAAGGGCCATTTCCCGTTCCACAAACTCGCCCTCACTTACGTCCACCACCTTATATACGTCCACAAGCCTGTTAAGCTGTTTAATAATCTGCTCAATGATTGCTTCATCGCCATTAGTGACCAGGGTAAGATGGGACATGGTCTTGTCCAAGGTCGGGGCCACACACAGGCTTTCTATGTTGAATCCCCGGCCGCTGAAAAGTCCTGTAATGCGTGATAGTGCCCCTGGTTCATTTTCCACCAGAACAGATAGGGTATGTTTCATGGGTTAAAACTCCTGGCTCTTTTTAAATTTGACAGGCCCGGTGCACGAGCCTGTTGTTGAATGAAATTGTTGTTGAATCAGACCAGCAGCATTTCCGTGGTTGCCTTTCCTGCAGGCACCATGGGGAACACGCCTTCTTCCCTTGCAATGGCAAATTCCATTATTGCCAGTCCTTCTGTTTCAAGCCCCTTCTTGAGGGTCTCGTCAACCTCCTCCGGCTTGGTAGCCCTGAAGCCCTTGGCTCCGTAGGCCTCGGCGAGTTTCACAAAATCGGGTGTCACGCTGAATTCAGTGGCTGCATATACCTTGTTATAGAAAAGCTCCTGCCACTGGCGCACCATTCCCAGAAACTGGTTGTTGAGAATGACTATCTTTACAGGAAGACGCTGCTCCATTGCCGTGGCCATTTCCTGGATATTCATCTGGATACTGCCGTCACCAGCCACGTCCACTACCAGCTTGTCCGGAAAGGCCATCTGTGCCCCGATGGCTGCAGGGAAGCCGTAACCCATGGTCCCGAGTCCTCCAGAGGTGAGAAGGGTACGCGGCTCATCAAACTTGTAAAACTGGGCAGTCCACATCTGGTTCTGGCCGACTTCCGTGGTGATTATGGCCTTGCCCTTGGTCAGTTCGTAGAGCTTTTCTATGACCTGCTGCGGTTTTATAACACCAGGTTCCTCCTTGTAGGTAAGGGGATGTCTCTTTTTCCACGCATTTATCTGGTCAAACCATGGCTGTGCCCTTTCCTTCCACACCTCAGGAGGCCTGCCGTCGGCCTCCACAGCCTTAACCAGCTTCTTGAGGGCACGTCTGCAGTCGCCTACAATGGGCACATCCACCCTCACGTTTTTCTGAATGGAGGTGGGATCTATATCAATATGAATGATGGACGCATTGGGGGCAAAGGCCTCTATCTTGCCTGTGACCCTGTCATCGAATCTCGCTCCCACTGCAATAATGAGATCGGTATTGGCCATGGCCATGTTGGCGCAGTAAGTGCCGTGCATTCCCAGCATTCCCAGGCTCAGTTCGCTTGTACCAGGAAAACATCCAAGGCCCATGAGGGTCATGGTTACAGGTGCATGAATATACTCGGCAAGTTTTGTGAGTTCCTTGTGGGCATTTGCAATTATCACGCCTCCCCCGGCGTAGATCACCGGCTGCTTGGCCCGCTCTATGAGCTTGAAAGCACGTTCTATCTGTTTGCCGTGGGGCTCCACCACCGGATTGTATGACCTGAGTTTAATCTTTTCAGGATACTTGAATTCGGCACGGGCGTTCTGCACATCCTTGGGAAGGTCGATCAGGACCGGACCGGGCCTTCCTGAACGGGCCAGATAAAAGGCCTCCTTAAGGATGCGCGGCAAATCCTTAACATCTTTTACGAGGTAATTGTGCTTTGTACACGGCCTTGTTATGCCGACAATATCCACTTCCTGAAAGGCGTCGTTTCCGATAAGACCAGTGGGCACCTGGCCTGTAAGCACTACCATGGGTATGGAATCCATATATGCAGTGGCTATACCTGTTACAGTATTGGTTGCCCCGGGGCCGGACGTGGCAATGCAGACTCCCACCTTGCCGGAAGCCCGCGCATAACCATCTGCTGCATGGGCTGCCCCCTGTTCGTGCCTGACCAGGACGTGCTTGATGCTGCCATCCTTTTCCAGGGCATCATAAACATCTATAATGGCACCTCCGGGAAAACCAAACACAATATCCACGCCTTCCTTCTTAAAGGCTTCAACAACCATCTGCTTTCCTGGTATCTTCGTCATATAATTCCACCTCAGCGACATGATTTTAAAGTGAAGCAACAGCATATTCCTACTCAAATTGCTTGTCAACGATACCTAAGAATAAGACTTATAAAAATATTCCTGGAAGTTTGCTATTCATTATCCAGTGGAAATGGGTTAATTATGCCCTATGACAGATATACGTTCCATTTATCTCAGGAGTCCTGCAAGGAGAGCCGGAAGGTGGCTGATCCTCTGTATTACAGTGGGATTAATGGCAGGGATAGGGGCTGTGATATTCCACTTTCTTTGCAACTGGGGGCACTTCTTCTTCCTTGACTGGCTGGCCGGTTACAGGCCGAGCCATCCTGCAGGAGACCCGCCCCTTTTCCACCACACGGATCATGAACTCAGGAGATGGGTCCTCTGGCTTGTCCCTGCAGCCGGCGGCATACTGAGCGGCATACTTGTAGCCTCGTTTTGTCCAGAGGCCCAGGGGCATGGAACAGATTCTGCCATAGAGGCCTACCACCAGAAAAACGGACTGATATCTCCCAAGGTGCCCTTTGTAAAGACCATCGCCTCCTTTCTCACCCTGGGTTCAGGCGGCTCTGGAGGAAGCGAGGGCCCTATATGCCAGATAGGCGCAGGCCTGGGGTCGCTTCTCGCCCAGACCATGAAGGTGCCGCCAAGGGAAATGAGAATTCTCATGGCTGCAGGCCTGGGGGCAGGTATTGGAAGCATATTCCGCGCACCGCTCACCGGCGCCCTTTTTGCTTCGGAAATACTCTACCGGGATCCTGAATTCGAGGCCGATGTCATAATACCCACTGCAATTGCCTCCACCATAGCATACAGCCTTTTCTGCTCGGTCTATGGATGGGGCTCCATGTTTGAGGCAGCAGATTACAAGTTCACCAACGTGCTGGCCCTGGGTCCCTATGCCGTTCTTGCCATCTGTCTGGCAGCAGGGGTCTTTCTCTTTGTGAAGACCTTCTGGGGCTTTCACGACTATTTCCAGAACAAGGTAAAACTTCCCATCTGGTTCAAGCCGGCAGTTGGAGGGCTTGCCACCGGCACCATAGGTGTCTTTCTGCCGCAGGTCCTCGGCTTCAGTTACGGTTTCATTCAGGATGGACTCTATGGAAAGATTTCCCTGGGAATGTTCATGGCCGTGGCCCTTGGAAAGATCCTGGCAACCTCCTTTTCCATAGGCTCTGGCGGCAGCGGGGGTGTATTCGGCCCCTCGGTTGTCATAGGCGGCTCCATCGGGGGCGCAGTAGGCCTTTTTTTCCACAACCTCATGCCCAACGTGGTACCCAGTGCAGCCCCCTTTATCATCGTGGGCATGGCTGGATTTCTGGCAGGCAATTCCAATATCCCCATAACGGCAGTCATAGTAGTCAGCGAGATAACAAGTTCGTATCATCTGCTGCTTCCCAGCATGATGGTCTGCAGCCTGAGCTATTTCCTGAGCAGAAGATGGAATCTGTACAGGGCGCAGGTCAAGAGCAAGATAGACAGTCCTGTTCACAAGGGTGATTTCTTCAATGACATCCTTGAGGGCATCAGGGTAAAGGATATCTTCAATCCCAACAGAGTCTTTGCAGTCATACCGGAAGACATGACCTTTGCCCAGTTCTGCAAGTTCTTCAGCGCCACCGAGCAGCACTATTTCCCAGTGGTGGACAGCCAGGGACGGCTGTCCGGGATCTTTTCCATAAACGACATACGCCACTGTCTCTTCAACGAGGAACTCGGCCCCCTGGTTATCGCCAGGGACATTGCAAGAAAAGACGTCATCACCACCACGCCCTCGGAAGACATAAATACCCTTCTTAAGAAATTCACCATCAGGAATATAGACAGGATTCCTGTGGTGGCCGACGATGATCCAACGAGATTTATAGGCATGATCAGCAGAAGGGAAGTTATTGATTTTTACAATAAGTCTTTGAACAAATTGAAGGATTCACGAGAAGACCAGATCCAGATACCGTTCTGAAATAAAAAAAACCCCGGTCAGCACTTAACCGGGGAAGCCATGCTCCAACAGCCCCTACCACCATTTTATCAAAACAAAAAGCCCTTCCACCTGCTGGTGAAAGGGCTGCCATAGCCTTTAAGTCAAACTTAATTATATTTATTTTTAACAGAAAAACTATTTGAAGTCAATAGCCTTCTGAAAGTTACCTCTTTCCCTCCGAATCCTCAGATGTGGCAGATTCCTTGGGGCCGGCTTCTTCTTCAGAGTCTGCCTCTTTAACCGCCTGGGCTGTTTCGGCTGCCTGGGC
>JALVJO010000194.1 GCA_027028245.1 Deltaproteobacteria bacterium | reverse complement strand
ACGATGGGTTACCCGGGAATAGGCCGAAGCCCATGGGATGATCTCCTGAACCCTCCCATGTTTTTTACATCTGATCTCCCTGGGATGGTAGACTAAAAAGACCTGTATGCCGCAGATCGGAACATCACGCCAGATACGAACCTTTTCTGCAACATGGATAATTTTCCCTAAACTGTTGCAATAAGGGCAGCATCTTCCATTCTTATATGGTTTAACATCCAGCCAGAGCTCTCTGCCCCTATTCCTAAAAGAAAAACCGGTAACCCGAAATCCTTTGATTTTTAGCAACTTCTGGATAAACTTAAGTACGCTCATGGGTTCCTCCTATTATTCAAAGTCTGATAAACTTGAATTGAACCTATGAGCGTTTTCTTGTGAAGTTTAAGGGTTTATTTTATCAGCCGAAACTACGCCCCTGGAGAGCCATTCAGGCCATAAGGACTTCTGTGCAATAAATATTACTCCGCTTCGGACCTTGACAACATGCTCCCGGTTCTGGTGAGGGAAATTTGGCTTTGGAGGTTGCACTGAAGAAAAGAGAGTACACCTCTCAAATCAGATTTTTGATTATACCAGACCGGGGATCGGGCAGAGCCCTTCATGTTGTCAAGGCCGCTCCGCTCATTTTCTGCCATTACCACAAAAGGCTGCCTCCGGCGGGGCGGTTCCCTAAAGAAAAGTAGATGGTGCAGAAACGCACATCTCTATTCTCAACACAAACGGCCTGTGGCCATCACCACTATATTCTTCTTTAAAAATTCTTATAAAATACCGTTGAGAGATTCGGATTGACCCGAAAAAAACTGCTGAATAAGCATTGGATGGAGATCAAAATACGGGTGAAAGTGGCTCACTTTTCACGACCGAAAGTGGCTTAATTTTAAAAGACATTGACATATGCAAGGGAAAATAAAAATTCTCCACATTATAGGGCAGCTCGGTATGGGCGGGGCAGAAAGGCAGCTGTACCTTCTGTTAAAAGGACTGCATACCCGCTATGATTTTAGTGTTATTTCCTATGACGAAAAAAGATTAGACTATATGGATGCAATCCAGGCACTGGGGGTTAAGGTCATCGTAATACCCAAAGGGCCTGGGTTAATAGGTAGGCTTAAGTTTTTTATAGAACTTAGAAATCTTATCAGGACAATTGCTCCCGATATTGTTCAGACATGGCTCCGGTCAGCCAATTTCTGGGGGCGAATTGCCTGCTTTCTTTCAAAGGAAAGGAGGCGTATTATTGCCTCAATAAGAAATGTAGGTGAAGCTGACACAAAAATACTCGAAAAAGGGGTAGAGCGTCTTCTGGCCAAGCGAACAGATATTATAATTGCGAACACCTTTGCTGCCAGGAACGCCATGATCCATAACAAAATCCCCAAAAAAAAGATACGAGTTATTCATAACGGCATCGACCCTGAATTATACGATTCCAGTGAAACCAAAGAAGAAATCAGGAAGCAGTTGTCAATCCCGCAGCGCAAGGTATTAATAGGTACGGTAGGTAGGATGATGCCACAAAAGAATCATGCCATGTTCGTTGAGGCTGCTAAGGAAATACTGCGGAAACGCAATAATGTTCATTTTTTTCTGGTAGGGGACGGGGAACTCCGCCAGAATATCGAGGCACTTATCTCAAAATATGGGCTTTTTGAGGTGTTTACCTTGATGGGTCAACGTGATGACATACCGCGGCTTCTCTCAGCATTTGACATATTTATATTGACTTCATTGTGGGAAGGCTTGCCCAATGTAATCATGGAGGCTATGTGCGCAAGATTGCCTGTGGTCGCGACTGACGTGGGCGGTGTTGGGGAATTAATAATACACGGCGAAAATGGTTTTCTGGTTGCTCCTGATGATGCATGTGCCATGTCTGATGCTGTTAACAGGCTTATTGGCGATGCGGAGCTTCGAAGAGAATTCGGTCATGCAGGACGCAGGACCATTGAAAAAAGATTCAGCCTCGACCAGATGTGTGAGGCAACATCCAGGATGTACGACGAATTATTGCATCGATCTTATTCGTAATGGCCCTTTAACCCTAAAGTGAGCAGAATCTTCCAATGATCTATGAAAGTCCTATTCGTAACGAATGCATATCCTTCCCCTGAAAGACCGTGGCTTGGTACTGCGGTGCGGCTGCAGGAGGAGGGGCTCAGCTCGCTGGGTGCGGAAGTGACAATCTTGTACTTAAATAGAACAGATGCGGGCCAGGCTGTTTACCTTTCAGCACTTCCATTAATCAAGCAGAAATTTACAGAAGGCCAATTTGATATCCTGCATGTGCAGTTCGGTGGTGTTCAGGCATTTCTAGGAGCACTG
>JALVJO010000193.1 GCA_027028245.1 Deltaproteobacteria bacterium | reverse complement strand
ACCCTTTTCCATAAGGTGAATAAATGGATTGAGAACTGAGGGATGTTCAATCCTTGTGGTTATCAGGTGTCTTCCCTTTTCTTTCAGGGCCTCGGCAGACCCGATTACGGCCATATTGTTTGACTCCGTGCCCCCGCTGGTAAAGACGACTTCATCCGGTTCAGCCCCGATGCAGGATGCAGCCTTTTCCCTGGCACCTTCCAGGGCTGAGGCAGCCCTTTTGCCTATTTCATGGCCGGAACTGGGATTTCCCCAGTCCTCTTTCATAGCCCTGCAGACAGCCTCCATTACGTGAGGCAGTACAGGGGTGGTGGCATTAAAATCCAAATAAATCTTTTCAGGCATGACGATTGCTTAAAATTTTCAGAACCAGACATAGTTATGTAAATGCCTGGCTATTATTGACCAGAACAGATAAAAATTCTACTTCAAATTTAGATATGCCCAATAAAAAAGTTCTCTGCTTTCTCGCACTGACAATATCTGTCCTTTTATTTTCAAGCTGCGCTCCTAAACATCCACCCCAGGGCAAGGTGCCTTCCGGCACATACAAGCCTTACCGGGTTGGAGGGAAAACCTATTACCCCCTTCCTTCATCCAAAGGGTTTCAAGAAACAGGATACGCGTCCTGGTACGGGCCTAATTTTCACGGGAAAAAGACTGCAAACGGCGAAACCTACGACATGTATTCCCTGACTGCCGCCCACAAGATCCTGCCCATGAATACATATGTCAGGGTTGAAAATCTGAGGAATGGAAAATCTCTCGTGGTACGCATAAATGACAGGGGACCCTTTGTGAGAAACAGGATCATTGATCTCAGCTACAATGCTGCAAAAAAGCTGGGAATTATAGGCCCCGGTACGGCGAAGGTCAGAATAACAGCCTTGGCCGAGGCCCATCCGGCCAAGGGCGGAAGACTTCATTTCGCAGGTCATCCCGACTTTAAACACGGAGATTTTTACGTACAGGTCGGGGCATTTAAAAATGCATCCAATGCATACAGGCTGAAAGAACGACTTTCAGAAAGATTCCGCGTGGTAAGGGTTGCAAGGGCCTACACCTTCGGAAGCCTTTTCTACAAGGTGCAGATAGATGCCCCAAACTCCTATGACAAGGCAAAGGATTTTGAAAAACGTATTGAAGATGCCGGCTTTACCTCTGCCTTCCTGGTGGCAAGATAATTTGGAGCATTCCCAGTTTGTCCCCAGAAGAGAAATGGCAAGGATTGGCAAGGATCGGCGCATTTCTTTCAAGGTTCACCAAGCCGCTGTGCAAGTTTCAAATTCTTCCCGAATACAGACATTGGCAATCTCATCGGCTTGACTGCGGCTGAAATTGGCTTCCTTGTGGTGAAACCTTTCAAGAACACCCCTTCCTTGCCATTGACACAAATGGGGGGACAAACTGGGAATGCTCCCATATAGTAACCTTGTGCAGTATTTTTCGATTTGTGGCAGGTCCAGCCTTATTATGTTAAATTGCCAATAACATAAGGACTTAATTCATGGAGGAAAACCATTTTGAATAAGAGACAAAAACCTGTTTACAACTGCAGGGGAACGGAAGGATTTACCCTTATAGAGCTGTTGGTGGTAGTTATAATCATCGGCCTCCTGGCATCCCTGGTGGCCCCGAAATTCTTCGGAAAACTGGGAGCCAGCAGACAAAAAACTGCAAAGGCACAGATAGAACTCCTTGGAAATGCCCTGGATGAATTCAGGCTGGATAACGGCAGGTATCCCACCACGGATGAAGGCCTGGATGCCTTGAGAAAAAAACCAGCCGGGCTGAATAACTGGGCAGGCCCTTATCTTCCAAAACCGGTCCCCAAAGACCCCTGGGGGCACGACTATGTGTACCGCTCCCCAGGAGAACACGGGGATTACGATCTTTTCAGCTATGGTCGAGACGGGCAGGAAGGCGGTGAAGGGGAAGACGCAGATATTGTAAGCTGGGAATAATTCTTATTCATGGCAATTGAAACCATCACAAACCGGATACCGTCTTTTCTAAAGGGTTTTATACCTGGAGGAAATGCCCCGGATGGGAATGATTCGCCGCCTCCAGAAAATGAATCTCTGACAAAAAGCAGCCCGAACCTCGAAGCCCTCGGGATAGAGAGCATCGATGCCGCTGACTTTCCTGAAAAACCGCCCCTGGTAAACGGTCTGACATCCCAGCAGATGCAGCAGTGGAAGGTTGTGCCCGTAGAAGTGAACCAGGAAGAAGTCAGGGTCGCCATGTCAGATCCCCTTGACATTTATCTCGTGGAACTCCTGGAAGAAATATATCAAAAGAAGATAAGGCCCGTCCATGCAAGCCAGGAGG
>JALVJO010000192.1 GCA_027028245.1 Deltaproteobacteria bacterium | reverse complement strand
TGCCCATATTCTGCGGCTCAGCCCTTAAAAACAAGGGTGTTCAGCCTGTGCTGGACGCCATAGGCCGTTACCTTCCAAGCCCGCTTGACATACCGCCTGTCACGGGCGTCAACCCACTGACTGGTGAGAAGGAAGAGAGAAGAGCCAGCGTAAAAACTCCCCTTTCAGCCCTGGCATTCAAAGTCCAGATGGATCAGGGGCGAAAGATGACCTATGTAAGGGTCTATTCCGGCATTTTGGTATCAGGCGGGGAGGTATGGAACGCCACCAAGGAGAAAAAGGAAAAGATCGCCCGCCTCCTTCGGATGCACGCCATCAAAAGAGAACGCATAAAGGAGGCTGGAGCAGGCGAAATAGTTGCAGTGATGGGACTCAAACTGGCCCAGACCGGCGATACACTGTGTGACCCGGAACATCCCATCCTTCTCGAATCCATAGAAACCTACATGCCGGTCATTTCAGTTGCAATCGAGCCAAAATCCACTGCCGACCAGGAAAAGATCGAAATGGCCCTTGCCAAGCTTGCAGAAGAAGACCCGACTTTCAAGGTACGGGTTGATGAAGAGACGGGCCAGACCATCATATCGGGCATGGGGGAACTTCACCTGGAAGTCTTGACCCATCGGCTTCTGAGGGAATTCAAGGTGCCTGTCAGGGTAGGAAAGCCCCAGGTGGTCTACAGGGAGGCAGTGCAGAAATCTGTGGAGGTTACCCAGACCTTTGACAGGGAGATCGGAGGCAGCCGCCAGACAGCAGCTGCAACCATCAGGGTTGCCCCGCTTGAGAGGGGCAGCGGAAACGTGGTCAAAATCGATCTGCCTGAAGATGCACTGCCGGAAGGATACAAGGAGCAGATTCTCGAGACCCTGGAACAGGGCCTTGAAAGCGGTGTGATACAGGGCTATCCAATGGTGGATACAGAAGTAGTGCTGAAGGATGTCCAATTTGATGAAAATCTTTCCACAGAGATCGCATTGAAGGCTGCGGCATCCATGGCGCTTCGAAAGGCCTGCGAACTGGCAGATCCGGTACTCCTTGAACCCATGATGGAGGTGGAAATCATCACACCTGAAAACTTCATGGGCGAGGTCATAGGAGACCTTAACAGCAGAGGCGGCAAGGTAGAACAGATTGAACCGCGCGGAAGCCTCCAGGTCATTCGGGCCACAGCCCCTCTTTCCCAGATGTTCGGTTATTCCACTGCGCTTCGTTCCATTACCCAGGGCAGGGCAAATTTTACAATGGTATTTTCACATTACGATCCGGTAAAATGAGAAGGTTTTTCATCTTTCTGGTAATATCCCTTGCGTGAACTGGCAGTATGTTCTATTCATGCCAAAAATAATTTAAAGGAGTCAACAAAACCGTGTACGAGTCTTCTGACCTTAGAAAAGGCCTTAAAATAATTATTGACGGTGCGCCATACATCATCACTGATTTCCAGTTTTCAAAGCCGGGAAAGGGGCAGGCCCTGTATCGTTGCAAGCTGAAAAATATGATAACCGGCTATACAATGGACCGTACGTACAGGTCCGGGGATAAATTCGAGCCTGCAAATCTCCAGGAATCCAAGATGCAGTTTTTATATAACGACGCCTCCGGATATCATTTCATGGACACGACTACATACGATCAGGTTACCCTGACCCCTGATCAGGTAGGCAATGCCAGGAACTACCTGAAGGACAACATGGAAGTTACGATTCTCTTTTTCAATGAGACCCCCATCAGCATATCCCTGCCCACTTTCGTGGAACTGGAAGTGGTTAAATCGGATCCCGGCATAAAGGGAGATACAGCCACTGGTGCAACCAAGCCGGCAACACTGGAGACAGGCTATACCCTGCAGGTTCCCCTCTTTATTGAAGAAGGAAACGTTTTGAAAATTGACACCCGTACCGGTGAATATGTTGAAAGGGTGAAGAGCTGATACATGACTGAAGCCGGCATCTCCTGCCGGAAAGAAATTCTGACAGCACGCCATCTGATATTGATGGGTGTTAGGAAATGGTTCCTGTCTAACGGATTTATAGAGGTACAGCCTCCTGTAATCTCTGATTGTCCCCTGCCGGAATCTACTGTCGATTTTTTCGAGATAAAAAACACAGATACCGCGTCTTATCTCCTGCCGTCACCGGAATTATATCTCAAGCCCCTTCTTTCCATAGGGCTAAACAAGTTTTTTTCCATAGGACCGGCCTTTAGAAAAGGAGAAAAGGGCCTGCATCACCTGCCTGAATTCACCATGCTCGAATGGTACCGCTCTAATTCAAATTATTACGATCTCATAAAAGATTGCCAGGGCCTTCTTTCCTCCATCTTGAAAGAATTACGGGGTTCTGATGCGCATGTCATTAAATATAATGGTAAGAAAATCGATCTTGCACCTCCTTACAAGATAATGACTATTGAAGAGGCCTTTAAAAAGTTTGCAGGCTGGAATCCTGTTCAGGAAAAGGATGAAAGACGGTTTGAAGAAGATCTCATGTTTAAGGTGGAGCCGAATCTTCCAGAAAACAGCCCGGTGTTCATCAAGGATTTCCCTGCATGGGCGGCATCGCTTGCTAAATTAAAGGCAACAGATACCGCATTATGTGAACGGGTTGAACTTTTTGCAGGAGGTCTGGAACTTGCGAACGGTTTTTCAGAACTTTTGGACCCCGAGGAGCAAAGGGCAAGGTTTGAGCTTGAAAATCAAAAGAGGCTTTCTTTGGGCATGAAGGAATTGCCCATCCCTGAAAGATTTCTTTCAGCCCTTGGAAACTGCCCTCCATCTGCTGGCATGGCCTTAGGTCTAGACCGACTGGTAATGCTTTTTACAGACACCAGGGATATTTCCCAAACGAACATCTCCTTTTGTCCGCTCAGGCCTTGATCAAGTCATAACCCGACTATCCCCTATCAGGTCTCAAAAACAGACTGCAAGCATTTTGTGAATCCTTCGGGGCACCCTCCAAAAAAGGCTTTTGGCAGCTAACTTGCGAACACATTTTTGATCGGCAGGTTTGGCCCCGTCTGAACCGGAAATGGCTGCTCAAGCCTGAAAAAATTCATCTCTTTTTATGAAAAAGAAAAAAATGTTTTTATAAATTCTCATTTCTTTTCCGATGAGATTAGAAACAGATTAAACATCAAAAAATTAAACAGTCGGAGGGTAATTATGTCATATTTCCGGTGGACCCTAATCATCTTTGCGGCCTTTTGCTGCTCGCTTATAACCTGTGGCTGCGGCCAGAAGGTAAAAGATTCAGTCAAGCCAATAGATACAACTGCTATTGAAAATCCGACTCCATGCGCCCAGATCGTCATGCTTCCTTTCGCAGATTACACGGCAGGCAAGGCCCCTGACGATTCTTTAAGACGCCAGATCAAGATACAATCTGCTATTTCTGAAAGCCTGGCCCATAGCGGCTATTACGTTCCAGTTGAAGAAGACGTAGTACAATATCTCATAGATCTCGGAGTGATCCAGCTTATAGAAACTCCTGCATTAGAATCCAAACGGACCCGCACCACCCTTTACAGGGAAATGGGAACTGGATGGTCAGATGACATGAAGGAACAGATCCAAAACGTCCTGATGCAGAATGAATTGGCCAACCTACCTGAAGAAAAACTCAAAATGAATCATATCGGCCTGAATAAGGGAACTGTCAAGCAGATAGGCAGATACTTCGGGGCCGATTTCATCCTGAGAGGAAGAATCGTTGAATACGAAATGAGAGAGGGAAGGATTCTCAATCCTCTGCAGCAGGGGATACTTCCATTCTTTTTCGATTGGACCTCTGCCACTATTTTCGGTGTAGCCCAGTCAGAGCAATATGACCTGTGGCAGGATCTGGCCATAGGCGGCGCTATGGGCGCGGGTTTGGGTTCCCAGGCAAATACGCCTTTCAATTCTCCTTCCAGCAGCACCGAGACGGTTGGAAGCCATCCCCGTTTTGCACATACGGTGACTACAACTTCCGGAGGATACGAACATTCTGCTGCCTATAATGCAGGTGTGTGGGGCGCTGCCGGAATGGCAGTTGCCTACCTGGCTGCCAAGGGAGGGCATGTTCCCCAGGCAGTGGTCCAGATCAGCCTGGCCCTTCAGGATGCGAAAACCGGCCAGGTCGTTTGGGCGAACAGGGTGGAAAAGCAGGTCGAACCATTGAGCATGTGGGCTGATCCTTCAAACAGGACCCAGATAGATAGGGCGGTGGAAGAAGCAGCAAAGGCGCTTGCCGGAGACCTTACGCGCACACTTGCCATGTGCGAACAATGCGGCCAGCCGGCAGTGCAGACTGCCTCAGCCGAGTGCCAGGGACAGGCTGCTGTCCAGCAGCAGATACAGGAAGAGCCCGTCGTAGTCGAGCCTCCTGACACACTGGGAGATACAATGATAATCAACAACGCCCCAGAAAATCAGGGTTCATAAAGATGGGATTCAAGGAGGATTATATGAAAACCACGCTTTTGTCATATTTAGGGATTGCTGCTGCATTTTTCATATTCGCCGCAGCCTCGACCTGCCGTGCTGAAGACAGCTCCCTGAGTCCATACAACAAGGCCTGTGG
Source organism: Deltaproteobacteria bacterium (assembly GCA_027028245.1). GTDB lineage: Bacteria > Desulfobacterota > Dissulfuribacteria > Dissulfuribacterales > QOAL01 > QOAL01. Next base: position 14,941 of record JALVJO010000192.1, on the reverse strand, counting down.
AGCTACCAAAACAGGACGGCTTGTTGTATCGCCTTCCAGTCTCGAGTTCTACGTAAACCAGGAACAGCTGGAGGATCCCAAACCTATCGTTGTATCGCTGAATGGATTCGCACTGCCAAACTGTGAAGATGCCAACTGCACTACTGAACAAATTAATGAAATTGTCTGTTATGCCGTTGATGCAAACGGTGATAGAACCCATAACGACGATAATACTACCGGAATAAAATGTTACGAGATCCCAAGAACTGATGATCCAGCTGCACATAATGTGATTTGGCCGGAAACACTTGACTTTTGCTGGCTGGCTGCTCCCACGGATCAGTGGATCAAACTTAACGGCAAAGAAGCTGGAGTTATAGTTGAAGATACCGATGGAAACCAGACCTTTTCAGTAACTATTGATGTGAAAAAACTGGTTGATGGGCATTTCAGTGGTCAGCCTTCGGTAAAGGAAGGATGGATTCAAGTAACAACAACCATTCACGATCCGAGCATTGCAGATGGGGATAATGAAACATGGCTTGATCCACTATACAACAGACGATATGTAGATGAAAATATCAAGCAGCATGTTACTGCAACCCTGTCAGATTGGATTTATACTTCAGACAAGCCACTTGGTTATCCAATACCTGAAAATCAACAAATGTCTACTTGGTGGATTCCGGTAAAGGTATACATAAATTCATTGAGATATGCCACAGAAGAAAAGGTGGCAACCACTGATTGGATGGATCTAACATTAAACGTGCCTGTCATGGATAATACTCACGGCGCGTTATATATTCTGGCCGAACATCCATCGTTAGCACCCGGCCAGGTCTTTGCATATCGGTGGATTAATGACAAGCCGCAATTCGATCTGTTCAGCGAATGGGGTCACCCCGTTTCTGGAGCTGAAAACCTTTATTATGCACAAGATATCCAGCAAACACCCATAGCTCTGCCCTTCAGCAGTGATTCTGACGGATCATCTGTCATACCCTACAGGCCTTCAAACGTCAGCATGTCTGCCAATGTAACAGACATCCGTGCTTTTGTACCGGTACCATTCGGCGGCGGCATCCGCCTCATTGGCATGGAAGGTGACTGGATTATAAGAGCCATTGTGGGCGATCCCGAGGATATAACCAATTACAATTCATGGCGGGAACTTCTATATTATGTTCTTCATATCAGGCCTATAACTGGCAGGTGGCTGGTTACAGAAGAAATCGGCGGAGATACTTTTACGTACATAGACGACGAAACAGGCACGGTATATCCCCTTAATCTTACCGAAGAAAGAGGACATCTCAGTGGTGCCTGGCTCACCCCTAACGGCGAAACCATACTTGCAGTAAATTATGCAAATAATGGGGATCAGATATGCAAAACTTTTTCCATCAGCGGCCACAGAGTTCTCGTAGATAGCTGTGTCAAACCCGGAACGTACGAGATATATTTCAGTGAGCCTACGTTATGGGGAATGTTTGATTATTATTACAGGATAGATGATTTTGATATAGAAACAGGTGGAAAAATTGAAGGTGTTTGGAAATACAGGGCTCAAGGTGAAGATTGGTCCATACCTGAAAAATTCACGGCGGTCACGCAAGATGTGGTAGTTCCGTTGGATCCCAGCTGCAATTGTTACAGGGTGGCCGGCAAGGTGAACGGTATCGCCACGCCGTTCATAGTAGATACCGGAGCTGCCATGGTTTATCTGAATGCAGGAACCGCAGGGATGTATGGATTACTCGATGAAAACGGCACTATTTCATCAGATCTTTGTGTCAATGGAACCGTAATAGGTGTCGGTGGTGACGTACCAGGCCATTATTGTCCTGTGGATATTGAAATAGAAGGCAACTTGAAAGCCAAGAATGTCACCGCATTCATACCCGACGACCAGCAAACAACCATATCACCCTTGCTCGGCATGACGTTCCTAAAGAACTTCCACGTCACTACCAGCGCTGCCGACGGGACCATGATTATCTCAAAATAACTTCTTAACAGACATATAAGCCCCGATACTTATGTTGTGTATCGGGGCCTTTTAACCCGGATTATGCAGCTCGTAAGTTTGCCGAAGGTGCAAGGAGACGTACTATAGTACTTCAAATGCCCGATCCCGCGGCATCGCGGGACAAATTCGGTGAAATTGCGAGCCCCTTGTGGCTTCAAATGCCGAACGTTTTTGCTGTTGGAATCTGTCGCTATTAAATTGAAATTATGTAAGAAATCATTTTGTTCGACATTTGAAGTGCATAATTTGGGTTTAATGTCCCGGCCCGAAAGTAATAACTGTTATCTCCGGAGGCACTCCAATCCTAAAGGGAAATTCGGCAGTAACTCCAAGCCCTTGATTCACATACAGCCACTTATTTTTCCCGGAATGGAAAAGACCCTTAAGATGTTCATAATCCTTGCCGTGAAAAATAAGGGGCCGGAGAAACCGGGGAAACCAAATCTGGCCCCCATGGGTATCACCGCTGAGCCATAAAACTTTTTCAGAAGCCGGCAATAACTTCCACAGGCAAGAAAAATGACTCAGTACCAGTAAAGCTTCATCCTTGGAGTCGGCTCTTCTAATACCTTCCCAGAAACTGGAGAATTCTTCAGCCTTCATGTCCGGAGAAATCCCAAGAATCCTTATATTCCTGCCGCCTTCTGTTTTGACATTCACCAGGTTGTTCCTGAGGAAGACGGGATGCTTTCTAATCAGGTGTATGCTGCCAGGCTGGTGACAGAAAAAACACCTTACCCTGCCTGTGCTCATGTCAGAATCCCCCAGCACCACATAAACCCCATAGCGAGACTTGAGTGCCTTTAAAAAACGAACTACCTCGGAATAGGATGATCCCCACTGGGCAAGGTCTCCGGTTACGCATACGATATCGGGGTATATGGCTGCAATCTTCTGAATTACATCCTCTTCGCGTTTTCCTAACCTGGTAATATGAAGGTCGGAAAGCTGAAGGATTTTGACCCTGCCCCAAGCCCTGAAAAGGACATCGTCCTTGATTGTTACCTTTTTTAAGACAACATGGTTCGGCTCAACAAATAATCCGTAGAGGATTAATGAAAAAATAAGCAGAAACGAAGCAAACAGTAAGCGTCTCTTGTATATTATTGGCATTATATTTCCTGATCAGAAAGGCTGGCTGTTAGCGCTCACAGGATACCGCATCTGTCCCGCGAGCCGCGGGATCGGGCGCTTGAAGTACAGGGAGTACGACTGCGCACCCGCCGCCTGACATCTGCGGCACCCTGCAAGCGCTAACAGAATGGGAATATATATAGTAAAACTCATTGGAACCTGTGATCAGTTACTGCTGGCTGATGAAATTTCCAGGAATGAAAAGGTTTAAGAACAGATGTTGCCCACCAGCTATGCAGGGAAGCCGTGAAGATTATTGGAGCCGGCAAGCGGACTCGAACCGCTGACCTGCTGATTACGAATCAGCTGCTCTACCAGCTGAGCTATGCCGGCTTCCAGGAATACAGGCAGTTAATATAATAACATGAACCTTGGGGTCAAGACTGCACGGATCAGACTACTATCCGGAGGAGATCTTCTGCCAGGATGATCGGGCCATCATACTCAGCACGGCACGGTGTGAGCATGTCGCTTCGGTCGCACTCTGGATAAAAATGAGTCAGGAGAAGTTTTTTCACCCCTGCCTTTCGGGCCACTCTCCCTGCCTCTGACGGGATCAGGTGCCCCTTTACCTTTTTGGTTTCCGGGGCGGCACATTCCAGCACCAGCAGATCCGCACCCTTTGATATTTCTATAATTTCAGGGCAAAAATCCGTATCCCCGGAAAATACCACACTCTTTCCGCGGGCCGTTTCTATTCGGTAAGCGAGGCTTTGGGGAGTATGATCGGTGTGGATGGTGCGAATTGTAATGGGAGGAAACTGCTGACTTGTGGGCATGCTGACGGGAATTTCCTCAAAAATGATGGAATCATTTTCAGGCTTCACCCATTCACCAAAAGCTGCCTCAAAACCTGCCAGCAGATCTGTAAGCCCTTCAGCGCCCCAGATAAAAACGGGTTTTCTGCGCTGAAAGCCCGGACCGTATTTTGATGCAAATATGAATGGTACGAGCTCCCCGGTGTGATCTGGGTGAAAATGGGTATAGAGAATAAGATCCACCTGCTCCTGTTTTATACCTGCTTTCAGGAGCTGCCTAAGACTGCCGGCAGCAGAATCTACCAGGATAATAAGGTCATCTGTCTTGAGACAATGTGAAGGCCCTGCCCTCCTGAAAGAAGGAACACAGGTTCCCGATCCAAGGATTATCACTTCTAAGAAATCTTCGTTCATAAGGCTTCATACCCCTACAGGATTTTCTTTTCCATGATTTAATCATATTTTCCCGGGAGGCGGCAACTAATTGCTGATGGGAAGAAGGACAGGAGATAAGAAACCGTATTCAAACTATAAGAAATACTTTAATAAGACCTATGAAAAACTGGTAGACATCCAGCCTGGTGTGACTTCCTTTTTAGACAATGAGATTGGGGACATCCATTTCACCCCTCTGAAAGGCCTTTAAAAAGCCGTTTACCACCTGAGGGTCAAAATCACGTCCAGAACCCTTTACTATTATATCCTTTGCCTCCGTTGGGGCCATTGCCTTTCTGTAAGGCCTGTCACTGGTCAGGGCATCGTATACATCTGCAACAGCCAGGATCCTGGCCCCCAGTGGAATCTCTTCCCCTCTGTTGGGTCTATAACCATTTCCGTCAAAACGATCATGGTGAGCAAGAATAATGGGAATAATCCTGCCAAGCGGGCCCTTGAGGGGTTCAAGAATCTCTGCACCGCTTTTGACATGGTTTTTTATCTCCTGGTATTCTTTTTCAGAAAGCTTTGCTGCCTTATAGAGCAATTCCCGGCTTATCTTAAGCTTTCCTATATCATGAAGGAGACCGGCAGAACGAATATCTTCTATCTGTTCATCGTCCAGGCCCAATTCAAAGGCGATCTTTGCAGCATACAAGGAAACCCTGTAACAGTGATTTTCCGTATACTGGTCCTTGGAGATAAAATGCCGCAATATCACGATCAGCCCCTGGTAGGTCTTTCTGAGTTCCCTTACCTTCTGGAGATGACGTTCGTATAGTGTGCCCATGGCATAAGCTGTACAGATAAGCACGCTTCCCCAAGCCATCATGTGGTACCACTTGCCTGAAGTCATAGACATCTTCTGGCTGTTACCGAATATCTCCGTATTAAACTGCAAGAGAATTCCAACCAGTATGATGGTCAAGACAGCGGTCATAACTGCGTGCCGCCTCCCGTAAAAATAGGCAGACATGATGGTCGGAAAGGAATAGAGCCCCAGAATCATGTACTGGGAGGCGACCAGGTAATTCATTAGGCCTGCCACTGCCACCATGCTGAAGATGATCCACAGTTCCTTGTTTACTTCTGCTATCTTGTCTGCCAGGCGATAACGGAGCTCTTCTTTATTACCGGCCTGAAAAAGATACCCGGTGCCTGCAGTCTCCTTGCTTGATTTTGGCAGTTCCGGATACGACTCCCTGGGCCCGGCGGAGTCTTCAGCCGAGACCCTTTCTATCAGGCTCTGTTCATATTTTTCCCGGCCTGATTCCCTGCTTTCTGATGCCAGGCCTTGGTGGAGGTCTTTCCTATTGCCGGTAAAATGCTTGATGTCTTCTTCTACGTGGAGGCTTCCAAAAGGCGCCGGTCCATTGGACTCATTCGGCACAAAACGGGCTGATGCCCCCAGGCGTATTAAATTGTCGGCAAAACTGTTCCCGACAGAAGCTGGTATGTTCCGGGCAAGGACAAGGGGGGTCTTCTTGATAAGGTCAGAAATCCTGTCGGGAGACGTGTTTTTGGAATACCTTGCCAGGAAATCCCTTATCCGTTTTTCACAATCCTCGTCTGGAATCCCCTGCAATACCACTGATCCTTGTACACTGCTCATGCTTCCAACCCATCCCTGAGAATAAAGTTTTTTGTCACTGGCAATTCTTTACCACATGCCCATAAAATTTATCGACAAAAAGCCTGGCCAGCAAAAATCCTGGGTTATTTACACAGAGAGTGGAGATACCCTCTGCCCTTTCGGAGCACTCAGCAGATGGCTTTCCTTGCAGGTACAACTTGACAGTAATCTGGATATAAACGTATTATCCAAAAATTGTGCGGTTAGGAAGTTGGGAGCGTTCCCAGTTTGTCCCCTATTTGTGGGGTGTTTCTTGAAAGGTTTCACCACAAGGAAGCCAACTTCAGCCGCAATCAAGCCGCTGAGATTGGCGATGTTTGTATTCGAGAAGAATTCGAAATCTGCACAGCGGCTGGGTGAACCTTGAAAGAAATGCTAAATTTGCAGAAAAAGGCCCTGGCGGCATAAAGACGTAAACCCTGATTACGCAGACCGTTAATCTGCCATACGTGAAATAGACCTTTGATCCTCCACTGGAAAGGCTGAACCTTGTTCATCTACCACCATCATAAAAATCTCAATGAAACAGAGGCCAGGAGCCATATCCGCAACAGGAGAGCGCATCTTTCCAATGAGAGAACCTTTCTGGCATGGGTGCGCACGTCCATCTCAATCATGGCCTTTGGATTCGTTGTAGAAAAATTTTCCCTGTTCCTTTGGCTAAACGTGCATAACCGGCATCATGCCGACTCTTATTCCCTTGCCCTCTCAAATCTCATGGGAATCATATTCATGGGGCTCGGAGCATTTATCGGTCTGCTGTCCATATTAAGATTTGTACGCGTCGAAAGGGAGATCGAGACAGACACATTTCGCCCGTCCATAGTAATGGAAGTGTTATGCGGCCTGATATTCTTTATACTGTCTGCAATAATCTTGTATTACGTTTTCAACTGGCACAGCCTGGCAATTTTGGAATATTCGGGCAAAAACTGAAAAATGTTCTTGGTGACGAACAAGGGTCAGCCTGCGCGCCTAGGTTGTTTTCCTTCAGTCTGCCAGGTAATACTCGATTGTTGAAACCACCCTCACCTTCTTGATATAAGGTGTGTTCTTATCCCTGTCCCTTATAGAGAATTGCCCCTGCATGGCCTTTTTTATCTTGCCGAGCCTGCTGTCCGAATCCCTGGCAAATTTTTCCGCCACTTCCCTGGCCTTTCTCGTTGCCTCTTCTACCATGGCAGGTTTTATGTTATTCAAGTGGGAAAATATGAATTCCGGGCGATTTTCATAGGTATTACCCGAAAAAACTATGCCTTTCCTGCCAAGCTCAATTAGATTTTTCATCGTTCTGCGGACAAGATCCACCTTCGAAGAACAAACTGTAATGGCCTGAGAGGCGGTATACCTGAGCTCGATCCTGGAGCCCGAACCATACTGCTGGGCCAGTTTATCCACAATTACCGGGGCACCAGTGGTAATCTCATCTTCCTGGAAACCGTTTCTTTTGAGGAAGGAGAGAATGCTTTCACTGTCCCGGGAAAGGTTATCATAGAGCTTGGCAAGGTCATTGGCGGCACAGGAAAACTGTATTGGCCATATGACCGTATCCGCCGGGACTTCCCTTTCCGACAACCCCTTGACAGTCACTGTCCTTTCAAGCTGCCGAAATCTGATAATACTCGAACCAAGCAGGTATCCTAAGATGCTCAATCCTGCAAAGATGAAAATCCCTGTAACAAAAGCGGCCCTGGTGTTTGAGTCGGTCATGACTGATTATCCTTCATAATAGGATCAGATGTTTACAAAACCATGTGCTTGAATCACTTTCGTTTCTTCACGCCCTGCAGCACATAGCTTACCATCTGACTCGGCGACAGCTTGATGGAAGACGGACCGGAACGGATATAGAACTCCTCGTTTTTCCCAATCTTCAGAAAAACCGGCTCCGAAGCCGGGCTGCACTCGATAAGCACAACAGTCATTCCGTCCACCTCTACCAGGGTGATTTGTATAAAGCTGGAATACTCGGCGCCGATGTGCTGATTAATAAGGTTCTTAAGGTGAAGCTGGCATTTGTCATCATTTTCAAACCCGTCCGGCTCGATACCAACAATCCTTCCCCTGTCATCCACTCCAATCAGCAGGGTGCCGCCGCTGGAATTTAAAAATGCCACCACTGCCTTAAGCCAGGCAAGTTCTATCTCCTTGCCGCGTTTACCCGTCTTTAGATTTGTACGCACAGTGGATTTAAACTCAACCTGGTTACCCTCGCCCTGGGAGACATACCTGTTCAGCCTGACTATGGGGGCCTCGCGCTTGTCTTCCGCACCGGATCTCAATCCTCCCAGTTTCCAAAATACCAAGAGCACCAATGAGCCGCCCATGAATGCTATTACCATCTCTGGAAAGTCAACCTGGAAAAGGTCCTTTCTCAGGTCTGCCAGGAGTACCTTTTCCGGGGCGGCAATACCGACCCAGTAGGCATTGGTTTCTTCAAAAAGGGGTTTCATTGAAGCAAGCCATTTCTTATCCTGGAATTTCACCCTTACGAAATGATCCGATGGACGATGAATTTTGTTCCATTCCTCATATATTACAGAAATAAGCGCCCGGTCGTCCAGATCATCAGAAGTCCCTGAAACCGTGCCATTGCTGTCCAAAACCCCGATATTCCTTGCAGTGATGAAAAAATTGTCCAGGGGATTCAGCAGGAACAACATGGCCGGCCCCTCCAGGTGCCCGGGTAATAACAGTTTCTGTACGTTTTCCAGGGGTATATCCAGTGAAAAAACCACCACGCTTCCAGGTTTATCCCCGTTTTCCCAGGATACCGAAGCAGTAACCCCGGGTTTGCCGGTGGAAAAAAACTTGTATACAGGAGACCAGTGAACCTGCCTTTTGCCGGTTGACCTGTGAAACCAGGGCCTTTTCCGTGGATCATAGTCAGAATATTTCTCCCATTTTTCCACAGCCTTATCCGGTTCCTGCCACTGCTGAAATACCATGCGGGTTTTCCCTTGGGAAATACTCGACATCCTGGTCACCCACATATTGCCCTGACGCGAGAGAAAATATTCCCTTCCCCTTTCATCAGCCAGGATGATCCCGCTGAACTGTTCCCGGTTTTCTATCAATGGAAAAAACTTCTGGTTGAGTGAGACAATATCCTGAAATTTAAGCCCGCCATTTTGCCCCAAATCTCGGACCAGGAGGAGCTTTTCAGAAACCCGGCTGAAAAAGGCCTTGAGCTTGTCCACCTCATCCTTATTGGTGCGGGAAATGACCTCAGCAGCAAAATGTGTCTTGAGCTTGAAATACTGATAGACATTCATTCCCATAAGCACCAGGAAAAAACCTGCCATGAGAACAATCAAAGATCCTGTAAAAGTCAGTTTCCCAGTCTTTTTATCCTTGAATAGCATGATTCAATCCATAACATGGAGATAACAAGTTTTCCAGGCCTTCGGACATAGGAGCATTATCAGTTTGTCCCTGGACGAGGAATGGCAAGGATCGGCGTATTTCTTTCAAGGTTCACCAAGCCGCTGTGCAGATTTCGAATTCTTCTCGAATACAAACATCACCAATCTCAGCGGCTTCACTGTGGATGAAGTTGGCTTCCTTGTGATGAAACCTTTCAAGTAACACCCCTTCCTTGCCTGTAACATAAGGGGGTACAAACTGGTAGGCTCCCACCCCTTACTCCTTTAGCCGCGAAAAACTGCCCTTTCTTATGTTTGAAAATACCACCTCAGGCAAGCTGTAGATCACACCCCAAAGGCCCTGCCTGATTCTTCGGGCATGATCAAAAGGAGCAGTCACAAGGCCGGATGCAGTGGTAAAAAGGCCCCAGGCAATGTTGGCTGCGCCGAATAGCGGCCGGGCAAAGAAAATATCATCCGTAAATACCAAAAAGCTGGTGTCTGCCGGATTAGGACTGTAGATACTTGAAGTCAACGTGTTGAATTCCCGGAGATATACCTTGAAGCGGCACCCTTGCCGGTAAAGGCCGGCAAGCTTTCTCCTTCGGAAAGAGGGCAGAAAGATCACCCTTTTAGCTCCTGCCCATGACACCCAGTAATCAAAAAACCTGAAAGGAACAAAGTTCGCAGCCTTTGCCACACTAAAATCGGCCTCCAAGACATCTTTCAGGTGCCCCTGGGGCAAGGACGCCCTCACTTCGTCAGTCAGCCTTGTTACGCAGTTTGAGGTGATGAGGTCATACTGATATAGGCTTTCAAGGCGCTGTCGGTATTTATTGTAATGCTTTCTGGATTCTTCAAGAGATTTCTGCTTTCGGCCCTGCTTCCAAACAGTTTCAGATAGTTCTATTGTCCCTTTCCTGCAAGGGATTTCGATTTCGTCTGAAATCCTCACGTATTCCCGATTTTGCAGCCCTTTTTGAAGTTCCCTGCATCTTGCGGCAAGATTTTCAAGGGCATTGTAGGAAGGCTCATCCACTATTCCGGCAGCGCACATCCTTTTCTCCATGCCGAGAAGGCGGCCTTTCATATCAGCAAGAAGTCCCTCCATGGCATCTCTGTCCTCCATGAACACATCAGGTGACACCCTGGGACACTCTTCATGGAATGGATCCAGGACAAAAAGATGCCCCCTGGCAATGCTTCTTGAAACCGCCTGAAATCTTGCCATCTGAAGCAGAAGCACCCTTCCCCTGTCAGGACGGTTTGACGAAAAAAGTGCAATTACGGAACTCTCTAATTTTCCCTTGAAGGACCTGAGGACACACCTGAAACAAGGAGAAATCCCTTCGATTTCCATGATGACATCTTCTCTAACAGGCTCTGCCTTTTCCAGGACCTCAAGGGCCGCCTTTAGTTCCAGAAGTTCGGAAAGCTCCTGCAGAGGCGTGTGAACAATTGGCACGAAGTCTATTCTGTCCCTGGGAAGGACACAGGCGGCCGGCCTGTCCAGGGCCAGTCTTTTTATTTGCTCCTCCAGGCGCACCTTCTCCTTTTCAAGAAAACCTTTTCCAAACCTTCGGAAGACCTCGTCCCTGAGATGCACCATGGCTGTTGAAGGAGATGAAACAGCACCTTTGCATCTCTGAAAAAGACCTACTGCCTCTATTTCCAGGAATGGACTTTCTTTTTCAGGGGACTTTCTGAACCGAAAATCTCTTTCAAGAATAGCCAGATTTTGGAAATTTCGGTCCTGTGCCAGGATAAACCGGGCAAAATGCCGGTTTATCAAGCGGTACTGCTGCTCTGTAACAGGTGTTTGAGCCAGGAATATTGAACGGTTTTCAATATCGTTGTAAACGAACCGGAAATGCTTCCATCTGTCCCTCTTGAGCCTGAAAAAACCGTCTGGATACTGCTGAAAATGGAAAACGAAATCCCCAGTACGAAGGGCCAAATGCCCCCCGCTGGAGCCGCCTGAGTTGGATTCGATATATATCATGTCTAAATAATGCTCCTGAGGGGGCTGCACTTCTGCACATAATAAGCCTGTGGAGACCAGGAGCTGGCATAAAATCAAAAAGGAGGCCTTAAGAAGGCCTCCCATTAATGGACAAAATAATAACTTTCGTTTCAGTATTATCAGTAGCCTTCCTTTATGTAATCCAGCCTCTTTTCGTTGCCGCTGACCAACACATTCAGATATGGCAGATCCTTTATACGATCTTTTTCAATGCCAGCTGCCTTTAGCCCCTTTCCAATACCTATATAGGTATACTTGTAACCTTCCCAGTCCGATATCCCGTGCTTTTTGGCGATCTTTGAAAGCCCTCTCATAAAATCGTCCGCAGTAATGGAGCTTTGGCCAATGGCCTCGGTGTATGTGGCCACATCATTTACATAGGCCTTTCTTGTTTCTTCAGATACCTCTTCCCCGGAACTGGATGTGCTTGAGCGGGAGATAGAGCGAGATGAATCGGAACTCGATGATATAGAATGGGAAATGGAACAGCCTGTAATAAAAAAAGTCAAAATTAGTAAGGAAATTGACAAACTTGTTCCCAGAACTTTCAATTTTTACCTCCAAACTTGGCCAAAATTACAACATATTATTGCAACCATGCCATTAGGTTTGCAAACAAAAGCCAAATGCCGACTCTTGCAAATTACCCATCCCTTTTCCAAGATCTTTAAAACCGTTATTGTCAAGATAACCAAGATATAACAAACAATAAAAAATATGACATCAAAAAAGCAAATTTATTGGGAACTGGAGGGCCAATTCTTATTAGCACTTGAGAGCCAAAAACCGACAGCCCGGCAAAAAGAGATAACCCAGCATGTATAAAGCCAAGGTATTAGCTGAGACCACAATATATGCGGTAATTTCCTCAATTGCTTGGTCCTGCGGCTGGACATTCAAATGGCTCGAGTGACAAAAGTCCCTCCGTGTTATCTATTGTAAAATTCATCTGAATCTTAGGCATCATATGAACATAAAGGGACGAATCATTAAATGTCGCAGTAATGGTTCCTGCCGGGTATTTCCTGACCTCTGCCGCATCCCAAGACTGTCCCAGAGGAGGCCCGGTAAAACGCCATGCCTCAAACCGAGTGGCCGTAGCATTGCCTGTACCTGTATACCAAATGCTGTTTCCAGCTGTATCATAGACATACCAAACTATACCGGTCATGTCCTCACCTTCAGGACCTGAGAAATGAAAATGTGCTACTCCCTGACCCTGCTTATTCACATCCCACCAAAGGGAACCGGCACATGTACCAGATGAAAACCTGGTCAGGTGCATTGTCCCGGATGTTGCATTCACTGCATAGTTCATAAGAGGCCCTGCAGGGTTAGCGAAATCAATCACCAAATTCCCGGCTTTTTCTCCCTGTACCAAAGAAGCATTCCAGACAGAACCCATGGCAGGACCTGAAAATCTGTATAAATCTGCTGTCAGTACACCAGCTGTAATGACGCCCATAAATGTCATCCAGCAGGGATCTCCATTTTCGTCGTAAAGATACCAGGAGCCACATACAGCATTATTCCCCTGAGTATGATCAATATAGATCCCGGTTCCCATCTTGGTCGTATCCCACCACATGCCTGTGAAATCTTCTCCAACACACATTGAAGGCATGATTAAAGTGAAAATAAGAACTCCAAATAATGTAATTTTTTTCACGGCAACCCCCTGTTCCCATTTTTATTGTATGGAATCAACACCAGCCAATAAAACAGTGTTTCAAACAACGTAACAAGACTTACAAAGAATTAGCTGGCTATGGCCTGTGATTTAACTGCATTAAAGACATCATAATGCTTTTCCATTTTCATTTCAGTCTTTATTTTTTTTACCATTTGCAGTTTTATGCAAAATATGTGTCAGTTTCTTCATGGATCACGGGTTAAAAATTCATCATAAAAATGACAAAAATTGGCACTTGCGAATGGCAAGATGCCCAATATAGCTTTTTTGTGGAGTTTATATCCTCTCATATTAGGGGAAACCTGAGAAACGTGGTCCATTACTTGCAAATTTGTACCTCTGAAGCTCATTCTTAAGGCCCAAAGAGGAAAAAAATTTTGCCAGGTTTCCCAAAAATCAAACGGCAATACAGTCGTTTAGTCCGGTTAAAATTTTTACAGAAAACAAGCCTAGAGAAGTGCTTTCTTTACTTAAAAGATACTAAATCTTGTAAAAAAATTGTATTCAGGACGTTACAGGGAGGTTGAAAATTATGTTTAGGGGAATGACAGCGAGAGGAAAAACAACTTTTTTTTCCTTGATGGTCTTATCATGGTTTTTCATTTGCTGCACTTCCAGTTTTGCTAAACCTGTTTCCATAGAGAAAGCGAGACAGGTGGCTGAAAACTGGGTGATTAAACATACAGGCAATCAAAAAAGAATTGCATTTCTAGAGGAAGACTCGAGTGATGTGATCACGGCCGGTTTTACAGAAGAACCAACTTATCACATCTTTCACATGAAAGGAGGGGGCTGGGTCATAGTAGCTGCTGACGACGTTGCCTTTCCAATCATCGGATTTTCCTTCCTCCCCACCGGATCATCAAATGACCAGCCACCAGCATTCAGAGAATGGATGACCGCGGTCTCAAAAGAAATCGCTTATGCTGCCCGGTTGGACAAGAACGGACAGATTCTAGCCAGTGATTCAGGGCGCCAGGATTCCATCCGGACAAAAATTCAGAGAGCATGGGAACAACTTGAAGCCGGAAATACTTTTGCAGATTATATCAGTGCGGCGGCAGAAGTATCTCCATTACTTGAAACTACCTGGTCTCAGGACAAGTATTATAATACCAGATGCCCGGAAGACTCTTCTGGGCCCGACGGCCATACACTTGTAGGATGTGCTGCAACTGCCCTGGGGCAGATCATGAAATACTACAATTGGCCTGACACCGGCACAGGTACTCACTCATATACCCCATCAAGTCATCCAGAATATGGAGAACAATACGTTGATTTCGGTTCCACCACCTACCAGTGGAGCAGCATGCCTTCATCAGGTGCGGTCACCAGCTACAATGATGCGGTTGCCACACTCTTGTACCACGTAGGAGTGGCTTTGAACATGAATTATGGCCCTGACGGTTCCGGTGCTTCCATATCTGAAATAGTACCTGCTCTGCAAAATTACTTCAGGTACGAGACTTCAGGCCAGAAAAACAGATCATCCTATTCAGCTTCAGACTGGGAAGAACTGTTAAAGGCAGATCTCGATGCAGCAAGGCCCATCTTCTATTTTGGATTTGGAACCGGAGGACATGGTTTCGTTTGTGATGGCTACAAGGATAACGATTATTTTCATTTCAACTGGGGTTGGAATGGATATTATAATGGATATTTTTATTTAAATAGCCTCACCCCTGCTTCCTATAATTTTTCAAATGACCAAGGTGCAGTCTTGGGCATAGAACCAAAACAATCCGGTGCGGAGACTGGTCCCCCGTCTATCACTGACCCGCAAAACGGCTCCACCCTCAGCGCTGCATCCCAAACATTCCACTGGAACAGCAACGGCACCAACGTTTCCGAATGGTGGATTTATGCTGGAAGCTACAAAGGTG
>JALVJO010000191.1 GCA_027028245.1 Deltaproteobacteria bacterium | reverse complement strand
TGAAGAAAATGCTTATTTCACGCACGCTTACCGGCGGCAAGACTGCCAGAATAACCTCGGCCTGGTGCAGCTGCCTCGGAAGAGCAGTAAAAACAGCCGAGATATGCGCAAATGGGCTTGATATCGGCCTTGAAAAGGCAGAAGGACTGAATGAAATCGCCCTTGGGAAGTGGGAAGGACTTAGCTTTGAAGAGGCTGAAAAGATGTCCCCGGAGCAGTTCTACAACTTCTGGCACAGACCTTCCAAATATGTTCCCACACCAGGGGGTGAAACATTTCAGCAGGTCCAGGCCCGCATGGTTGACGCGCTCAAAAGGATCCATGAAAGGCACCCGGGGGAAAACATCCTGGTGGTTTCTCACTGGATAGCCATAAAAACCGCCTTGGCCGGACTACAAAACCTCGGCCTGGATGACATCCACCGCATTCCCAAAATAAAAAACGGTTCATTTCATATCATAAGGATGACAAACACCCGGGCTGATGTCACCTACTATACATAGCCCAACCAGGATAAGCGCTCACAGGGTACCGCATCTCGGGGGATCGGGCGCTTGAAGTACAGGCAGTACGACTGCGCGCCCGCCGCCTTACATCTGTAAGCGCTTACAGCATGAGAATATATACTGTAAAACTATTGGCACCAGTAACCAGCTACTCACAAAGAATGGGTAACAACAGGGTCGAGGGACTTCTTGCAGAAAACGGTGCCCGAGGCGGCCTTCAGGCTCAAAAGCTCTCCAGAAAACTTTGACCTCTGGCCATTCCATTTTGAACTGCTGTTTACCGTCACTGTAGGTCACAGGCTCAGCATGCATCTTACAACAAGGGATCTGGATACCAAGCCCTTTGAGATCACCTCTGCCCTCCACAGTTATATCGCGGTTTCAGACATAACAAAAACACAAGTAAAAGGATTGGACGGCACGCGCTATTATGACAAGGTAAAGGGGCTCAAGGCAGTCTGCACGTAGACCAGGAGACCGACCGCGTCTACCGGGGGATGCTCTGTTTATGCCTTTACCAGTGTCCAGATGCCGATGGCTATGAATCCAGCCCCTGCAATGTAATGCAGGTGCCTTTCACTGACATACTGGGAAATTATGCCTCCGGCAAGCACACCGAAACCAGATGCTGCAATAAGCGCCAGAGATGCCCCGATAAATACCGTCAGCTTGCTTACCTCTTTATCTGCAGCAAATAACATGGTGGCCAGCTGGGTCTTGTCACCGAGCTCTGCAATGAAAACAGTAGCAAATACCGTGGCCAGTACTTTGTATTCCATTTGCCCCTTCCCCTGCCTTTCAGCCCAAAAGATGCTTGAAGGATTTTTGCGCAATTCAAGAAATCTGAAGGATTTTGACAAGCCAAAACTTTCCAAGAAACTTGTGCGGCAGCCCATTCGGCCAGATACCTATACCATTTATCTTGCCCTCACTCCAGAGCACTCGATATTCCGGCAGTACCTTGCCCTCGCATGGTATCAAGACACCTACATCACGGCGTCCTGTTTTCGGACAACACTTCATTGTAAATATCGACTATGCTGCCGACCATATGCTCTCGTGTAAAGCCCTGCCTGAGACGAGTCTGTGCATTCCTGCCCATCTTTTCTCTTTGATTGCCGTTCATATTCCGCAGTTCAATTATCGCCCTGGTAAGTGCAGGTAAATCACCCCTTTTGACCATGCGTCCGAAGAACAACTCGGTATCAAAGATGTCAGTTACCCCTTCTGCATCTGTAGAAATAATCGGCAAACCAGCCGCCATGGCCTCCAGGACCGAGGCGGGCATGCCTTCCCTGAATGAGGGATGCACAAATACATCGAGAGATTTCAGGAAAAAAGGAATCTGTTCTGCATCCAGTCTTCCGGTAAGAACGATCCTGCTTTCAATGGAGCATTTGGCTGCTGCCTCCCTTATTGCCTGTTCCCTGGGTCCGTCACCGGCCAGGGCCAGCCATGCATCAGGCATTTTCTTGAGTGCTGCTGAAAATGCCTTTACGAGGCCTAGGTGATCTTTTGCCTTTTTGAATCTTGCAGCCATACCAAATATGAACCTTGACCGGGGTAATGAAAACAGTCTTCTGGCTTCGGTTTGGGACAAATCTTTCTGGTAGGGCTTCATTTCAATGCCGTTTGACACCACTATCACCTTGTCCGGGTCAAAGGACACCCGCTTCAGATAATCTTCCCGGGCACCCCGGCTCACGGCAATAATACGCGCGATGGAACTCTTGATGCAATTGAAGGCAAATCTGCGGTTTCGATTTCTTATAAGCTGGGTAGAGCGTATGGAATATATAAGGGGAGTCCCTGTGGCCAGACATGCCATAC
>JALVJO010000190.1 GCA_027028245.1 Deltaproteobacteria bacterium | reverse complement strand
AGACCTGCAAGTTTCTTCCCGGAAAGGAGCATGCCGCCGAATATGGGGCCCATCCTGTAGCCTCCGTAAACTGCGGCAGTGGACATTCCGCACACGAAAAGTCCCGGGTAAACCTCTGTGGTATTTTCCACAACTGCCTCTTCTGCAGTCTTGGCAAACATTGACCTTTCACCCAGGGGCTTGCCTGTGGGGGTGTTGAGTTTTACGTCATTTTTCCTGGAAAAGGTCGCCACCACGTCGTGGTCGTGGCCGGTCGCATCCACAACGGCCTTGGCCTCCAGGGTAAGCGGGTCCACTGGCAGATGGTTCAGCTCGGTCAGACTGTTGTTGACAACAACCCCTGACACCCTTCCTTCCCTTACCATCAGGTCCTCGCAGACTGTCAGGTTGAATATGCTCACACCCTTCCTGGTAGCCTGGAAAATGAGACCTGATGCAAAGTTTATGGCATCCACGCACACATATTTCGTGCCGCAGTCCTTATAGGGTATTTCAAAATCGTCAAGGATATCCTTTGCCTCTTCCTGTATTACCACAAACTTATAACCCATGCCTCCGCCCCAGATGCCGCCTCCAGGTGAAAGACGCTTTTCCAGTATGGTGACGTTGAAGCCCTTGTCGGCCAGATACCCCCCGGCAACCAGCCCGGAAGGCCCTGCCCCTACTATGACAACGTCGCTTTCAATGGCCCGGTCCAGGCTTGCCACGTGGTTTTCTATTATGCCCCTGGTTATTTCTATTTCCCTCATTTCATATGCTCCTTTAAAATGCCTGGCAGCTACTTATTCTGTTGTTCCTTCAAGACAAGAAAAACGCAGTATTCCCCGCACATGGTACATGCCCCTTCCCCGGATCTCTTTTCCCTCACCATCCTGGCCTTTTCAGGGTCAATGGAAAGCTCAATCTGCCTGTCCCAGTCCAGGGCCTTTCTTGCCTTGGAAATCTTCCTGTCCCATTCAACAGCGCCCGGGAAACCTTTGGCAATATCGGCTGCATGGGCAGCTATTCTTGCTGCAATCACACCGTCGAAAACATCCTGTTCAGACGGCAGGCCCAGGTGTTCAGAAGGCGTGACGTAACATATGAAATCTGCCCCGGACATCCCTGCCACCCCTGCCCCTATGGCTGAGGTGATGTGGTCATAACCCGGTGCCACGTCCGTCACAATGGGCCCGAGCAGATAAAGAGGTGCTCCATTGGTATATTCCTTTATGCGCCTTACAGATTCTGCAACAAGGTGCAGAGGGACGTGCCCCGGACCCTCTATCATGCTCATCACACCCCGTTCAAAGGCCCGCTCCTGGAGCTGGCCCAGCACCTTCTGCTCCCCGATTTCCAGTGCATCCGAGGCGTCATCTATGGCCCCGGGACGCATGCCGTCTCCCAGGCTCAGTACGCAGTCATACTTTTCTGCAAGGTCCAGAAGCCGATCGTAATACTCGTAAAAGGGATTCTCTCTGCCTGTTTCCCTGATGTAGGCCGCTGTAATTGCGCCTCCCCGGGACACGATCCCTTCCAGGCGGAATTCCGGGGGATACTTTTCAATCAGGTCTCTGACTACCCCGCAGTGCACAGTTACAAAATCAACTCCCTGGGCCATCTGGTCCTCCAGGACCTGGAACATCTCCTCTGCATCCAGCTTGACAACGGCCCCACGCTTTATCCTTGCCATGGTGGCAGCCTCGTAAATGGGAACCGTGCCGATGGGCACTGTGGATTCTTTCAGTACCGCCTCCCTGATCTCCGGTATATTGTCTGCCAGGGAAAGATCCATTACTGCATCTGCCTTTGCCCTCAGGGCGGCGCGCAGTTTTATCTTCTCGTTTTCAACAGATGAGGTCAGGGTGCTTGCCCCGATATTGGCATTTACCTTGGTTGATACGTCTTTTCCCACAACCATGGTCCCGCGGCCGGTGCGTAAACCCAGGACCACGGCATGTCCCTTAAGTATGTTGGAGACCAGGACCTCGAGCCGGACTCCTTCCTTTTCTGCCAGCACCTTAAGGCCCTGAGGTATGCGTCCGCCTCTCAAATCCTGCAACAATGTAGAAACCATCTTTTCCTCCAAAATTTACCAATGACAAAAATGCAAAAAGCCGTTCCCAGCTTACCGGGTACGGCTTTTCATCTGTTATGTTAAGTCGCTTTCCCTACGCTGGAATTACCCAGATCAGGTACAGGAGTCGTCGGCGGCTCAGCCGACCTCTCAGCCTGGTCCTCCAGGCTCCCCCAAGGAATTATTCCTGCTTTTTATCAAGAGTTATTACAAGGCCTGCCATAAGTCAAGAAACAATTAACCAGGAGCGAAAAGGTGCAAAATCCTTGAAAAAGGATGACTGCGTTATTAGAACCGGTAGCAACCAAATACAGGAGGCGCATTACCGTGGCAAAGATACAATTTTTTGGTGCAGCAAGGACAGTTACAGGCTCCTGCCACATGGTCACCGTGGGCAGGCACAGGTTTTTACTGGATGCCGGCCAATTCCAGGGCCCCTGGGAACTGGAAAAGCTGAACTACACCGGCTTCGGTTTCAAGCCGTCCACGGTTGACGGCCTTATCCTGAGCCACGGGCACCTGGATCATTGCGGAAGGATTCCCCTCCTGCAGAAGATGGGCTTTGAAAAGGATATTTACTGCACACCTCCCACAGCGGATATCGCACTCCTTATTCTCATGGATTCGGCACACATACTCAAGGAAGAATTCGTATGGAAACAAAGGAGGCTCACCAGGGCAGGGATAAAGGTCAAGGAACCCCTTTATTCCGTGGAAGACGTATATTACTGCATGGGCCTTTTCGGGCCGACATTACCCTACAACAAGAAGGTCCAGATCGCTCCTGACGTAAATCTCACATATCATCTCAACGAGGCTGGGCATATCCTGGGCTCCGCCCAGGTGGTACTGGAATACAGGGAAAAACGCAGAAAATCCAAGAAAATCCTGTTTACCGGGGATCTCGGCGATGGTGGAAGACCGGTCGTGGACGACCCGGCCCCTCCCGAAGCCGACATAGATGCCCTGGTAATGGAGTCCACTTACGGAGACAGGGATCATAAATCCTATGAGGCCTCGGTGGAAGAACTTGAAGAGGCCATCACATCCACTGTCAAACGAAGAGGAACGGTTCTTATCCCCACCTTTGCCCTGGAGCGCACCCAGGAAATCCTTTATCACATCGGAAACATGAAACGGAAAGGCAAGCTTTCAAAAAGGCTTCCAGTATTTCTGAACAGTCCCCTGGCAATAAACATTACCAGGATTTACCAGAAACACTGCGATTACTGCAGCCTTTTTAAGAAACTGCCCTTCAATAAGAAGCATTCTCCATTTGAATTTCCCGGCCTTTTTTTCACGGAAACCGTTGAAGAATCAAAGGCCATTCACGGGGTTCCAGGGCCGAAGATAGTACTTGCCGGAAGCGGCATGATGACGGGTGGCCGCATAAAGCATCATCTCAAACACCTTTTGTGGAAGGATTCCACCACACTCATAATCGTGGGCTTCCAGGCACAGGGAACCCTTGGAAGGCGTATCATCGAGGGGGCAGATCAGGTCAGGATATTCGGCGAGCCAGTTGCCGTACGGGCCAGGATATACACCATAAACGGCTTTTCCGCCCATGCAGACAGGACAAGCCTGCTGAATTATGCCAAAAAGGCAAGGCCTAAAAAGCTCTTCATCGTTCACGGGGAACCAAGTGCCCAGGATATCCTGGCAAAGACCCTGAAAAAGGCCCTTCCAAGGACGGAAATCCATATTCCCCGGCTTGGGCAGCACTATCCAATTTAAAAAACGGGGGCCAAAGAGTGCTTCTCTCCCCTGTTCCCCTTGCACCCAAGAAAAGTATGTGTCACAGGAAGGCTGCCTATAGAGCGGATAATAAAGATGCCGAGAACAGCTGGAAAGGAATCAGGACGGCAGTAGTTTTTTTATTGCCTCCTTAAGTTTTTGGACATCAAAGGGCTTTCCCATGATGAAATCTGCATTCTTCTCCTGGGCAAGCTCTTCTGCATGATAGCCATAGCCTGTAATGGCTATGACCGGTATATCAGGATAGTCTTTCTTGAGGATGGATATTATGCCGATTCCGCTTACGTACGGCATTGCGATATCTGTTATGACCAGGTCATAGGCCTTTTCCTTGATCTTGCTCAAACCCTCCAGGCCATCTGCAGCCGTATCGGTCTGATAGCCGAGGAAGCTTAGATAATCACTTAGCATGCTTCTTACCTCGTTGTCATCCTCGACCACCAGGACCGTCTTTTTTTCATGCGTCATAATTACCCGTAATCTCCTCTCGTAATCTTGACCTGTTCTACTATGGATATGGTGCCAATCTCATCAAGGGTGTCTCTCAGGGGATCAGAGGCATCGAGACTGTCCCTCATAAGCCTCAGTTCATTTACCCTGCTGGAGATGGCATCTGCTGCACTCCTTGCGGCCACACCGGAAATCGGAGATGATTCCAGCTGGCTGCAGATGTGTCCCAGCAGACCCAGGACTTCTTCTCCCTTGGCCAGGGCCTCTTTCTGCACGGGAGTAAGTGTTTCTGCCTGGTCCAGGGGCTTGGAGCCGGAAGCAGCAATTGTCTTTTCTGCACCATGGTTGCTGGCTGCACTTTCCAGTATCTCGGAAAAAGACGTGCCACTCGCCCCTTCTTTCTTCACCTCTTCAGCTGACGAAGAAACGCCTTTTACCTGGTAAACCGCCGGATTAATAATTTTCATAGTCTTACTCCTATCATATTCGTGGAAAAAATTCCAGAAACATGTCGATCATGCTCAGTCAATTTTTCCCTCATGGGAAAAAATTGCAGGCCTTCTAGTCAGGCACGCCTTTGGGAATACGCAGTGGTCCCTGCCACAAATTTTCTTTCCAGGTTGCCGATATCCTCAGGCTTAATTATCATGCAGCCATGA
Organism: Deltaproteobacteria bacterium; assembly: GCA_027028245.1. Taxonomy (GTDB): domain Bacteria; phylum Desulfobacterota; class Dissulfuribacteria; order Dissulfuribacterales; family QOAL01; genus QOAL01. The sequence continues at coordinate 2,022 of JALVJO010000190.1, read as the reverse complement.
AGAACTCGACCCCAAGCAGGAAAGAAACAAGGACCATCCATGTGGGCTCTGTACCAGTAGGCGGTAATAATCCCGTTGCCGTCCAGTCCATGTGCAACACCGACACCAGGGATGTCGGCACCACTGTTCAGCAGATCAGGAAACTGGAAGCGGCAGGCTGCGAAATCATCCGGGTGGCAGTACCCGACATGGAAGCTGCCCGTGCCATATCTGAAATTTTAAAAGCAATATCCATACCTCTTATTGCAGACATACACTTTGACTGGCGCCTTGCAGTGGCTGCCATGGAATCCGGTGCCAACGGCATACGTATAAACCCCGGAAACATAGGTGGGAAAAACAGGCTCCAGAAGGTGATAGAAAAGGCCAGGGAGAGAATGATACCCATAAGGATAGGGGTGAATTCAGGCTCCCTGGAAAAAGACATATTGAAAAGATACGGCAGCCCTGTACCAGAGGCCTTGGTGGAAAGTGCCCTCAGAAACATAGAACTTATCACAGACATGGGCTATGAAGAGCTGAAGATCTCCATCAAATCCTCTGATGTCACAGCCACTATTGAGGCATACAGGCTTCTTTCCAGCAAGACTGATTTTCCGCTGCACCTGGGCGTTACCGAGGCAGGCGGCCTTATAGCCGGAACCGTGAAAAGCAGTGTGGCCCTGGGAACACTGCTCATGGAAGGAATCGGAGATACCATGCGCGTGTCCCTGACCAGGGATCCGGTGGAAGAAATACAGGTAGCCTATGAGATACTAAGGGCTGTAAAATCAAGAAACAGGGGCCCTGAGATTATTTCCTGCCCAACCTGCGGCAGGTGCGAAATCGACCTTTTTTCCATTGCCGAAGAGGTGGAAAGACGGGCCAGGACCATACCCGACCCAGTCAAGCTTGCCGTGATGGGCTGTATCGTAAACGGTCCCGGAGAGGCCAGGGAGGCAGACCTCGGTCTTGCCGGGGGAAAGGGGGTCGGCATCATATTCCAGGGCGAAAAGATACTGAAAAAGGTCAAGGAAGACCAGCTGTTCGAGGCATTCTGGAATGAGGTGGAGACCCTCCTGGAAAAAAGACGCAGCTCATGATCCAAATTTCAGCCCAATATAACCTTCAGGATGGCCTGCAGAAATCACATGAGACGCAAATACCTCGCTGTTTGCTGTTTGAAGCCGGGTTTTTCTAATATGGAGTCCGCTGATCCGGGGAGGCAAATCCTTCCTGCATCCCCAGAAACTAAAATACGAAATTTACAACATAAGGGGTCCTGGTAGGGACCGGAGAGAAAAATTTATGCGTTATTCAAAGTTCTTCCTTCCCACGTTGAAAGAATGTCCTGCAGAGGCAGAAATCGCATCCCACAGGCTCATGCTCAGGGCCGGCATGATAAGGAAACTGGCATCCGGGCTTTATACCTTCCTTCCCCTTGGTCTTAAGTGCCTGAGGAAAGTGGAAAACATCATAAGACAGGAGATGAACAGGGCCGGTGCCCAGGAACTTCTCATGCCCCTGGTTCAGCCTGCCGAGCTCTGGAAGGAAAGCGGAAGATGGGATCATTACGGCAAGGAACTTCTAAGGTTCCAGGACCGTCACGGAAGGGATTTTTGCCTTGGCCCCACCCATGAGGAAGTCATCACCGACCTCATGAGGAAACATATCCGCTCCTACAGGGACCTGCCCTTGAACCTGTACCAGATTCAGACAAAATTCAGGGATGAAATCAGGCCCAGGTTCGGAATAATGCGCTCTCGAGAATTCATCATGAAGGATGCATACAGCTTTTCCCCGGATGAAGCATCCCTGGATGAAATCTACCAGGCCATGTACAGGGCCTACTGCACTATCTTTGAGCGATGCGGACTGGATTTTAGGGCCGTAGAGGCAGATACCGGGAGCATAGGCGGGCACGCATCCCATGAATTCATGGTTCTCGCCCAGACCGGAGAAGATGCCATAGCATGTTGTACCTCCTGCAGCTTTGCCGCCAATACCGAGCTGGCACCTGTAAACAAACAGGCTCAGGAGGAG
>JALVJO010000189.1 GCA_027028245.1 Deltaproteobacteria bacterium | reverse complement strand
ATAAAAATTAAACACAGCAAAAACTCCCTATCCCTCCCAACCCTCCTCTCCCCGAAGGCCTTCTGATACCTCCTAGAAGAAGGCCTTCTTTTTTTGTCTTTTTTCAGCACTCAATAACATAAAATGCGCGTTTCCATTGGTCAGCCAGGGGTATTTTTGCCTCCCGGACATGTTTTTAAAGGGAGTTTGACCGGGGTTTCAAGTGAATTCAGTAGCCGCCCGGAAAACTGTAAGTGCAAAAATTGCACTTATGTAAAGTGCAAAAATTGCACTTTGCGCAAAACTTGCACTCTCCGGACCAGGCCGGTACAAACAGCTTCCACCGCCTTTCCCCCGGAGAGCAAAACGGATAATTATTCTTTAAAAACAGGTAATTATTGGCATGTGCGTAAAATGTTTTCAACAATTTTCCAGTGCGGCACATTTAATGCATTTGTCCTGATAAGACGAGACCTCCAAAATCACTGCAGGGAGAGGATAAGAAAAGCTTATGATAAAAGAGACAGTTACTGTACTGAGTCTTCTGTTGATTCTGCCCGGCCTGGTTGATTCTGCAGCGGCCGGATCGAATTGTATCGGTTATGATGAAAATACAGAAATTATTGTCTCTGGAACTGTCCTTGAACCTGGCGCATGTGAATTCAGAGGGCTTAGATGTTTCACCATGGAATCCCGTTCCAGGGTTTTTCACGTGGTAACAGCTCCCGACTGGTTTCTTAAAAGGATACATCTTAATCTGCAGCAAGGTACCATTATAAGGGTTGTGGGGTCGAAATTTTACAGTTCTGATGGTTCCTTGTACCTCATGGCAAAATCCCTCAAGAATATTCCCACCGGCAGAAATGTGCAGTTCAGAGATACTGCTTCATGCAGGCCGGTTTGGAGCAGGCAGGCCATTAAGAGATCTTCCTGCATGAAGATCTTTTTCCCAGGCCGGAGTCTCTGAGATATTCCAGGTATAGACACAAGGGAGATTCGCCGGGAAATATTATCCAGGCGGGACAAATTGGACCACTCAGCCATCACTGCGCTGAGTCGAAAAATTCATCTCCATCTTAAAGAACTTGACCATTACGTTGACTGTTCAGCCCCGCTTTTTTTTGCGTCATTCAGGAGCGAGGTCGACACCCATGCGCTTATACGCCGGCGCCTTGCCCATAACCAGGCTGTTTATCTGCCTGTAACCCGCATTCACCAGAGAAGGCTGTCGGTGTTCCCTGTTAAATCCATGGAAGACCTTGTCCCAGGGGCATACGGGATACTGGAACCGACAGGGTCTTCCAGCCCAGAGATATCCCCGTCTGTTTTGGACCTGGTGATTGTTCCCGGGAGCGTTTTTGACCGCAGGGGAGGAAGATATGGTTACGGCGGTGGTTTTTACGACAGATTCCTGGCTCATGACTGTCCGCAGGCCGTAAGGGTCGCCCTTGCCTTTTCCTTCCAGGTACTGGATAATATCCCCCTGATGCCCCATGACCAGTTAATGGATTACATCGTCACGGAAAAAGAGATCATCCGGTGCAGCCTGTCCTGACCGGTCTGGCAGATACATTGCCGAAGAAGCTAATGGAAAATGAAAAAGAATTTGAAGTTTGATGCAGCCATAAAGGAACTGGAACGGATAGTCCAGGAGCTGGAAAGCCGGGACATGCCCCTTGAAAAGGCACTGAAAGCCTTTGAAGAGGGTGTAAAACTCACCAGGCATTGCAGCAAGCTTCTGGAAGAGGCCGAAAGAAAGGTGGAAGTCCTTACCAGGGACCCTGAAACCGGCGAAATAGCAAGTGATGCATGGACAGATGACCAGGACTGAACGAATCTCAAGATGCCCTGGTTCTTATCCTGATGAGCATTGCAAGAAAAACCATGGTTCCTGTGGCAGAAGCAGCCAGGAACCAGTCAAGGTGCCGGTAGAATGCCAGGATCACCACGAGATAAATAAAATCTCTCCTGGATAGAAAATCAGCTATCTTGACCATCCCGGTCTTTTTTTCAGAGGCGGAAACAGAGGTGTAGAGAGGACCGCTTCCTGACTTTTTCTTCATTGTAGAGACATAGACAATCATGGCGCATAAAAATGTGCCTGCAACTGCCGTGGCAGCCAGTAATAGGGGTATTGCAGAGCCTGAATGCCGCCACCATTCCAGCCCTATGGCCGTGAAAACAGCGGCGTGAACAATGTTGTCCCCCCAGAAGTCGAGTATGCCGCCAAGCCTGCTTTCCATGAACTTGATTCTTGCTATTTCCCCGTCGCATCCATCCACGATGGAATGAAGAAGGAACAGCATGGAACCAAGAATCTGCCAGAATCCCCTGTCTATGCTGATGAACAGTGCACCAACAAGACCTATCAGGATACTGATCAGTGTAACCTGGTTGGGTGTGATGGATGTGTTGACAAGCCTTTTGGATATGGCAAGGGATATGGGCCGTTCCACAAGTCTGGACATGAAGCCTTCGGTGTCCTTGATCAGGGAACGAAAAAGCTCTTTTTCCACCTGAGACCTGTTTTCAGGCCTTGTGAGGTCGAATATACGGCCCTGTTCACACCGTATGGGCCTTGCCTTCAAAAAAGTATGTAGGAAGTCCAGCAGCCTGAAATAACCGTCTTTTTGAAAGGCATTTTCAAGCTCAAAACCAGCGGAAGAGGGGATGAATATCGAGATGCCTGGAAGTTCCAGGAGTTCGTGATCCTTGATTTCAACCTCTTTGAGCCACCTGAGACAAGGGATGTCCGGCAGTATGCCGGGCCTGCACAATATACAGCGTTGAAAGCCTTTTCCTTCAAGCTCGCTATGATTTCGGAGCAGGGCTCCGTCTGGTTTCTGCAGAGGCGGAATTCCAGATTCATCTTCCACGATAAAGGCGGTATAATCGATTCCTGCCCTTGTGGAGTGGTGGTATAGCCGCACGGCCAGGGTGAGCCCGGCAATATTCTGGCTGAGCAGCTTTTCCTGGTCCTTTGCAGGTACAAGGAGAAGACAGGACATCCCAGGCCTCCTACTGGGGAAAGGCCGGGCAGAGCATGAAATCATGCATCCTGCCAATCCTTTATCCGAAGCGCAGTTCCGGCAGCACTGGATTCCTTGCAATGTTTAAGCAGATTAAAACAGCAGGCGGCTTCCAGAAAATTTTTTCCACAGGCGGCTGGATTCTTTATCTCGGCGAGAAACTCCCGGATGACCGCACCGTACCAGTCCGGATGATGAGACCCATGGGACAGGCCCTCTGCAAAGGAGATTTCCCTGGTGCTGCTCCCCTTTTCAACACGGATTGTATCATCCATTACCTGTATTTGACCTTGGCTTCCTGTTATGGATATGGAATTGTTTCGTTGCCTGGCTGCCCATGTAAAAAAGAGTCTTGCCTGGGCCTTATCGTACTCGAAAAGGACGTCGGCTGTATCTTCAACCCTGATATCCTGGAATTTCCTGTTTTCAAGCCTGCAGGTAACCTTTTGAGGTGTGCTCCCGGCCCATTGATTTACCAGGTAAAATGCATGCCAGCCGTGATCAACCAGTATCCCTCCGCCGGCAACGGCAGGATCAAGCCTCCAGTTTTCACTGGCTTCTTCGCCTACGGCCACGGAGGGCCTTGTTCTTAAAACTCTGTATTCTATCTCTTCCACGTTTCCTATCTCACCCTTTTCCAGAAGGCTGGTCACGGTCTGGAGTATGGGAGAATATCGCCAGTTGTGCACGGTTACTACTGTCCTGCCCGACTCCTTCATGGATTTTGCGATGTCAAGAAGGTCCGAGTCGTCAAGAATAAGGGGCTTTTCACAAAGGACATGCCTGCCGGCTTCCAGGGCCTTTAAGATGAAGGGGGCATGAAGAGACGGAGGGGTGGAAATGTCCACGAAATCTATGTCTTCTCGTTCAAGGAGTTCATCTGCCGAGGAGTAGAACCTTGAATCCCTGAGGAGTTTCTCATTTGCCCTTTTTCTGTCAGGGCGGCAGTCGCAAACTGCCTGGATTTTGATGTGGGAACTGGCAAGATAGGCGGGGACGTGCCCCTTGGCGGCAATGTGTCCAAAACCTATTATTGCACCCTTTATAGGCATGTTTTCACCCATGTTTCCATCAAAGACTGTTTTCCACCACCTGGAGTGCATCCTTCAAAGCCTCAAAGCCCTCCAGGGCCTCATCCTCGGTTATTATTAAGGGCGGGTTTATCCGGATATTGTACCCGTAACACATGGAGATAAGTCCCCGGTCAAGGCATTCATGAAAAAGACGACGGGTAGATGTTTTGTTCAGGGGTTCTTTGGTCTTTCTGTCTGCCACCAGCTCTACACCTATCATGAGGCCTTCACCGCGGACATCTCCAATGATCCTGCAGTGCTCCTTGAATTCAAGCAGTTTTGACTTGAGAAAGGCCCCTACCTTCCGGGAATTTTCAATGAGGTTTTCATCCCGTATGATCTCCAGTACGGCACGGCCCGCGGCAGCGGCCATGGGATTGCCTCCGTAGCTGGATGAACTTCCGCTTGGATTTCCAAAGGGTTTGGCGCTGGCTGCCTCCATGGAGCTTGCAAGTGCACTCATGGGGAAACCGCCGCCTATGCCCTTCCCCAGGGTCATGACATCCGGGACGATTCCATCCCTGTCAACGCCCCATGTCCGTCCTGTCCTTCCAAAGCCTGTTATCATCTCATCTGCGATAAGGAGGGCCCCAAATTCTCTGGCAACCTCCTGAACCGCCTTGATAAAACCCTTGGGGGGGACCACGTTGCCCGCAGTGCCCTGGATGGTCTCCACGAGTATAGCTGCAATATTGTGGGATGACTGTCTTTTAAGGCCTTCTCTGAACCATTCCAGGCATGCAAAACCGCATTCAGGATGCCTCAGGCCGAATTTGCACCTGTAGCAGTACGCGTAGGGGCCGGGGAGATAGACCCCCGGCATGAGGGGCCCAAGGCCTGCCTTGAAACTGGTATCTCCCAGAAGCCCCATGACCCCGCCGGTTTTTCCATGAAATCCGCCCCAGAATCCGGCAAATTCGTACTTGTGGGTCACAGACTTGGCAAGCCTCAGGGCTGCTTCCACTGCTTCTGCACCGCCGGAATACATCTGGACTGCATTAAGTCCCTCAGGGGTCATGGATGTTAGAAGTCGCAGGAATTCCACCCGGTTTTGCGAACAAAAACTTCCGAAATTTGCACGTGCTATCTGCTCCGAGAGAACCCTTACATAGTGAGGATGGGCATGGCCGACACTTCCCACGCCAATTCCTGCTGTAAAGTCTATATAACTGTTGCCGTCAATATCTGTTACACGCACTCCCCTGGCTTCTTTTACCACAAGCCTGGAAAACAGCGCGATGGATTGAAGCCCCGGTGCCATGAAACGGCTTTCCTCTTCAAAAACAGCACTGGACTTAGGTCCCGGGACCTTGAACTCTGCGGTTGATTTCCCCATTTTTCCAGGTTCTCCTCCCGTCAAGCTGAAAGGTTCAACACTGTTTGATGTCCCTCACTCAGCCGGAAGCGTATGCCCGGATGTTCTACAAGCTTTGTTTCCAGGAGCTGCGCAATAAATCCGGCTGCCTCCTCCCTGAAAAGGGCAAAACTCGGCCAGGCATTTACATCGATAATAAATATCCGGCTGTCAGAAGTAACTATTGCATCGCCTCCGTAAATATCCAGTCCCATGCTGTCTCCGGCATCGAGACAGCTGTCCATGAGCAAATGCTCTGAAAAATCAAACCCTTTCAGGTCCTGTTCCCTATGATAAAACCACTTGAACCAGAAGGTACGGGATGCCCGGCTGTCCCTTATACAGTAAAATTTTATGATATCACCTGGTATGTGTTCCTGTACCATGACCCTTGTTATGCCCCTGGCAGAAAATCGGGACAGGGCCTGCCCGAATTTGTGTTCACCCTTGGCAAACACCACGTCATCCTTGTTGATGGCGTGAAAGTCTCCTCTTTTCAGCCAGCAGCCCCGGCTGGAATCAACGGATACCGAGCCGGTAACGGACATCATTTCACTTCTTGGGAAAAAGGGTTTGTCTGCCAGCAGATTCAGCATGTTTTCCCTGAAGGTGTTCTCCACGGATTCCACAGTGTTTACAAGCACACAGCCTGTCTCCATGCCCAGGGTCCTGAGCTTGGCAAGACATGGAACCTCCTCGCACATATAGAAGATCATTAATGGCAGCACATCGATGCTGCCATTCAGAAACTCTTCCGGCTGCATGAGGTTTACGTTTATTCCAGAGATTTCTGCAAGTTCCAAGGCCGTCTTTTTCAAGATGGCTTCGTCATCAGATTCTCTCTGCGGTGAGTGCGATTTTTCCCGGAAAATTCCCAGAACGTTTATCTTTTTCATCAAAAAAATCCCTTAAAAAGGGAAACGAATCCTTCCGTTTCCCGTGAAAAAATCAAATTCTACCTTATACTATGACCGAGTTACTTAGAGAAGTATTTTCTGGCCGGAGGGTACCTTGTTTATTTATCCCCGCCGTTATGGATCCATCCTGGAGGTTGGTTTCGGCACCGGCGTAATGCTTCTGTCCCTGAGCTGCTAGGGCGATGCTGTATGCGGTCTTGATCTTGAGTCAGGCCATCAGGGATGAAACAGCTCTCTCAGCTTAGATTAAGACAGCTTCTGTTATTGAGCTTTAGTCGAGACCCAAGGCTTGCCGGATAAGATGACAGAGAAATTTGATCTGGATAAAAGGGCAGTGTTCAAGTTTGCGGCCATCTACCTGGCCCTTATGGCCCTTATGGAACTTTTCTTGGGATTACATTACTTTCAAAGATTGTTGGACCTAAATGGAATCTATTCAAGTGCTACTGCATGGGTCTCTGCAAGGCTCCTTTCTCTTGCCGGCATACATGCAGATAACACCGGCCCACTTGTACACCTGCCGGGCCGCTCTCTCCGGATTGCCTTTGGATGCAACGGTCTTGAGGCTGTTGTCATATTCGGGGCAGCAATAGTAGCCTATCCCGCACCGCTTTTATACAAGATCAAGGGGCTTTTTGCCGGTCTGATTGTTCTACAGGCAGTTAACATCATAAGAATATTCATGTTAGGTCTAGCTGCAGTGAAGTTTCCGCAATTTTTTGACTACATCCATTACTACGTGGCCCAGGGGCTTATGATTGCAATTGCCCTGGGGATTTTCATCCTCTGGCTTCGGGGTACAACAAGTGTACAGGCCAGGTAAGATCGCCTCCATCCTAAGAACACTTCTTGTTTTCTGCATAGTTTATCTGCCTGTACTTGCCGGCTGGATCGCCTTCAAACAATATTATGCTCTTCCAATAGTATGCACCGGAGCAGAGGCCGCTGCTTTGAGCCTGGATGCCAGGGTCGATTCCTGCCATTATGAAAAGTCTGGTGTAAATGCAACATTTACACGGCAGATAGTCACCTCGCTAGGGATCTATCCGGCCCATACGGGCATAATGCTCCGTGATAACGAGTATACCTTTAACGTCCCCATCACCTTGGCAATGCTGATAGTTACCAGCCTGCTTCTTCGTATTTCATTTCGGGCGTGGAGTAAGGCCCTGGCTGCCCTGATCATGGGACACCTGCTCTATGTCTATTCCTGTTTTCTTTACCATCTTCAGATTTTCCGGATCAATATAGAGGGCAGGGAGCTCGCTTCCGAACCGTCTCTGCCTGTTCAGCTCTTTTGGGATTTCTGCCGCAGCATGTTGATTCGATTCGAGCCCTTTCTCATACTGGCCGTCCTCATCCTTATTCACATGGCCGGTGCAGAAAGGAAACGGCAATCGCAGGATTACCAGGCCTAAATCAAAATTGTTCAGCCCTTAAGTTTACCGAAGATGCAAGAGTCAGAGGAGGAAGGCAGCTTTTACGGGCGGCCAGGTTTTACATATGGCGGCCAACAGGAGGCTCCCACTTCAGAAACTTAGTGGAATAGGGGGGTACCATGCGGCGGGTAAAAAACACCACAAGCCGGAGACCATCTGAAAAATAGATGTCTTCTGTCAGGTTATGGCCGGGGTGTTCTCTATTGCCAGAAGGTGCTCCTTTTACAAAGGCCATTGCCTCAACATGGTGGGAAAAGAGCATATCAATACCAAAGGAGTTTCTTACCTCGTCCACATCAGGGTCTATCTTATGGGTAACCAGGAAGGGCGACAGAAGGGTGAACCTGATACCCACATCCCTGCTGATGGTACCGGCCCAGACCGGCTGATCCTTATAGCGAAGGTGTGTTATCCACAGCCTGAGGTGGTTCCTTTGGTTTACCGTGTGTCTGGCCTTCTGAAGGGCTATATCCTGGGGGCGCTGAAACAGGTAAAGGGGGCTTATGGGCGAATGACGATAAGTCGTTCCGAAGATGAATGACTCCATCATCTTGAGTACAGAACTGGTGGCGGTTTTCTCGGTCATGTGCCACTGCCGTGTTACAAATGCCGGAAACAGGTCTTCAGCCCTGCCTATAAGTATAAGATTTACCGGGTCTCCTGTACCATTTGCGTCTCTGTCTGTAGTTACAGGAGGCAGTTTCTCCAGCTCTTTTCTTAAAACAGCCTCATGGGATATATTAAGTACTTTATCGCAGGCATGCTGTTGTTGAATATCAAAGAGAGTGGTCGTGCCCATATCCAGTTCGAAGAAAAACGTAAAACGCCTGATGGTACCATAGGTGGCAAGCTCCAGTTCGATCTGCTTCTGGCATTCATCGCGATTTACGAACAAAAAGCCCTGGACGGTCTTGCGGGCAGGAACCGGATTGACAAATGCCAGCTCCCTGAACCGCTGTAGTATCTTTTCATTGGTAAAGGGATGAAATATGCTCCTATGCATGTAGGCTATTTCGTAGGAGGGGAAATAATCCGGATCCGTGGCGGATTTCAATACAAAAAACACCTTGTCGGTTTCATTCCTTACCCGGATCCAAACCGCCTGAATATTCTTGTCTGCCAGGTCTACACCGAACAAGTCCGCGCTTTCTTTTGCAGTGAGGATGGAGACACTGACTGTGACATTTCCGTCTCCCCTGGTCTTGATGCCGTTACTGAAGGCGACTTGTTCCAGGGGAACAGGATGATACCCGGTGCAGCTGCACAACAACAGGGATAAAGCAGCCAGGAAAACACACCAGTAGTTCCTTGCCCTGACAGCCTTCATTAGGAGTTTCAATTGAACTGTTGGCCTTCTATCTTTTCAAGGCTATGGCCGGCTTCCACTCAAGCCAGTCATCGTCTGCCTTTTCATTGAGGATGAAGTGGTGCCCTGCTGAAACCCTGGTGCCCATTTCCTCTCCTTCCGGCGTTGCAAAGGCGATACCTCCGGCAAGTATTGCCTCAATGGTCTCTGTTTTTACATCAATGCCTGAGAACAGGCCGGCATCCACCCTTATGCCGCTGGCATTCCAGAACTTGGTGTTGGACCTTATGAGCGGTGTGTAGGGTTCTTCTATGTTGATATGTACCCACACCTTTCTTGCATCCGGAGCAAGTTCATATCCCGTTATCCTGCCGACCTTTACCCTGCGGTAATATACCGGGCAGTCTTTTTTCAGGGAACCCAGGTTGTCTGCCTCTGCGATGATGTTCAAGCCGGATTTCACTTCGCAGACAGCAGGTGGAGAAGAAAGTCCCATGATGTCTGTGCATGGTTCACCAGGTCCTGCCTTAACATTGATGTAAGGGCCTGTTACCAGTGTATCCAGGTGTCTGATGCCTGCTATGCCGAACTGCTGCCTTACTACCCAGACCTTGGATCCTGTGGTAAAAAGGGATGCAGCTGACTTTTTGACAAGGCCCTTTACCATTATGGCATTCATGCCGTGTTCAAACAGAACATCCCTTACATAACCGATTTCAACGCCCTGGTGTCTTATCCTTGCGTTTACGTCCACGTTAATGCCAGGGGGGAAGTGTATTGTTACGGGCAGGTAGTTTGCGGCAAGTGCTTCTTCCCGGTCCTCGTAAAGCCGGAAGACCTGGCCGCTTTTTATCTTCTTGCCTGTACGGGTCTCCTCTGGATTCATGAATTCCACTGAACCCATCATGATGGCTGCAAGAGGCGGGGTCTGTATGTCGAGCCCTGTTCTTATGCTTCCTCTTATTTTCACACCGCTTGTCAGGTAAAAACGGGTGGTATTGCGGATGAAACCCTGAAACTTCTTTTCTATGTAGGCAGCAAGAACGATCTTGTCACGTTTTGTGTCCAGGTATATGCCTGTAATTTCACCAACTTTGACATTTTTGTAATATACCGGGCTGCCTTCTGAGACTGCAACCGGATCACTGGTTTCAAGTTTGACGAATATGCCTGCAGGCATCAGGCCGGGTGCGTGTTTAAGGGCGTCTTGGAAGCTCTTGTAGAGCTTGAAACGCTGTCCTGGTTTGGCAGGTTTGAGCCTTTTGCCGTAGAGCCGATGCGGGTAATCAAAGGCTATTCCTCCGGCAAGTATGGCATTGATGGCATCGGTTTTAAGGCTCACTTCTGCCGGCGTAACCTTAAGGTTCATACCGCTGTAATTCCAGAATACGCAGTTTTTGTTCATAAGCCGGACGTATCTGTCATAGATTATGAATACCAGATCGACGCTGTTGTCCGGGTTCAGCTTGTAGCTGGCAATTTCTCCCACCTGTATGTGCTTGAAACGAATAGGAGCTCCAGGTGCCAGGGAGCTTAGATCGCTGGCCCTCAGCCTGTAGAATGTGCCGCTTTTAAGGATTTCTTTGGAGTGACTTCCCTGCACCACGAATTCGTAGCAGGGGTCACCCTTGCCTGGTAAAAAGGTGATATACGGCCCGGAAACCAGTGCGCCGAGATTTTTAATGCCGCTTGCTGCCACCTTCGGCCTTATTACCCAGAATCTGGTGCCTGTCTTCAATATGGGCTGGGCCATTGGATCAAGAGTCAGCTGGGCAGTTACCTTGTATTTCCTGTCGTCCTGGTTCAGTACTATCTTTTTGATCCTGCCCACCTCTATGCCCCGGTAAATTACCTTGGTGAGGCCCTCTACCATGTCCTCGCCCGTCTCCATCTTGAGCAGGACTTTTATGCCGTATTCAGCTGCTTCATAGTCATCGTAGAGTTTAAAGACATGGCCGTTTTCGGCCGGGGGTTCATCCATCAGGACCTCCGGCGTATAAAAGCTGATGCCGCCGCTTATAAGGGTACTCAGGGATTCCATGTGAAACTTGATGCCGCTGAGACCTCCGGACAGGGTGATTCCGCTGGCATTCCAGAACCTGGACCCTGGTTTTACCAGGTTCCTGTATTCCGGCTCTATGTATGCATTTATGATAATTCCCTTGTTCCCGGTCATCTTATAATCCTGGACAGTGCCTACCTGTATGTCCCTGTAATATATGTAGGAGCCTTTTTGAATGGAGTTCAGGGCGTCTGTCTTCAGCCTTATGTGAAGGCCGGGTGCGGTTTCAGGAACAGGCGGTGGCTCATCAAGGCCATGGAATTCCCGGCACGGGATCTTGGAGTGACCGGGCTGTACGGCTATGTATGAACCGGATAACAGGGTTTCAAGGCCGTTGATTCTGCCGGCTGTGATCTCAGGCCTTACTATCCAGAATTTTACGTCTTTTACCAACCCCTCCTTGGTCTCAGGGCTCATGGCCAGGGTGGCAGAAACGGAATCAAGCCCCTTATCCACTGTGATATCCTTGACATAGCCGATGGGAATGCCCTTGTACATCACCTTTGTCTTGCCGGCAGTCAACCCCTGGGCGCTGTGAAAATGCACAATTACTTTGATGGGCCTTTCGGTTATGCCCCTGTAGAGAAGCCACAAACCAATGGCCAGGGCCACAATAGGCAATATCCATATGGGAGAAATACCTCTTTTCTTTTTGGTTATGGGTTTTTCCATTATTTGTTTCGCACCTTTGTATTTTCTGAGGGGATGCAGGCATCCCAGATGAGTCGTGTATCAAAAGTAATAGCAGCAAGCATGGTGGAAATGACCACGCCGCAGAAATAGGTCGCGGCCGACGCCGCAGAAATCGTGGAAAAAAAACCGAAGTTCACCAGGGCTGTAAGGAGAGCTATCACGAAGATGTCAAGCATGGACCATCTGCCGATGAATTCTATAAACCGGAACATGATGGTCTTGTGCCTGAGCCAGGATTCCCACCGGAAATGGATGGACAGCAGTACCATCATTATGCCCAGAATCTTGAATACCGGCACAAGTACACTGGCTGTGAGTATCACTATGGCGATACCGTAGGAACCTTCCTTAAAAAAATAGATAATGCCGTCCATTATGGTGGAATAATCCTGGACACCCATGTAGTCGACCTGCATGATAGGGAGGAGGTTGGCCGGAAAGAGAAGAATCAGCGAGGTGATTACAAGTGCCCAGGTGTAGGTCACGCTGTCAGCTTTTCGAAGGTGGACTGATGCACAGCATCTGGGACATTTTACAGGTGATCCGTCTTCCGGGCAGGGGATCACCTTGCGGCAGTCGTGGCATAACATGAGCCCGGCATCTTTCCCCGTGATGGGTTTTCCTGTGTTTATCTCGCACCAGGCGTTATCCCGGGGGATGGTCATAGTCTTGCCCCGGCATCGGCAGCAGTTTCGGCCGGAATAACTCCCTTTTGACCGCAGGGGTCTGCTCCTCCTGCCCTTTCCTTCTCCGTGGCCTGCCTGTCTATGAGTTTCCAGAACTGACTCTTGTCAAGTACGGCTGCAGAGCCAAGGGTGGCAGCAAGGAGCCCTATAAAACAATAAAAGCCGACATCATACTGTACGTGGGCTATGTGGAGCATTTTAATAATGGTTACCAGAATTCCTATCATGTAGACTTCAAGCATCCCCCATTCATCCATGTGCTGATAATACCTGAACATAACGGCTGTCTTTCTGGTGCTTCTTCCCGTTTGTATCACGGCTGCCACGGCAAAAAGCATCATGAGTTTGACCAGGGGAATGAAGATGGTGGTCAGGAATACCATGATGCCGGTAAAATAAAAATGGGTGTCCATGAGTGCCATGAAGCTGTCCGCGATGCTGCCAGTGCTTTCAAGGCCGGCTGCATCAAAGGTCAAAAGAGGAAGGAATATGGCAGGTGCATAAAGCAGTATGCCGGTAGAGGTCAGGGCAAGGACCTTTTCAACCGAATGCTTTTTCGGTGCATCGAGTACTGCGCCACAGCGGGGGCACAGCAGTTTTTCGCCTTCACGTACGGATGCCTGCTCAAGCAGCAGATCACACTCCGGACAGAGTATAGCCTTTTTTATCATTTATTCCGTTCTCTAAATCTTTATGGATGATTTCCCAACCATGGGAGGGGGTTTTTACAGCTGCCAACGGCTGAAGAGCCTTTCAAACCGGCCCTCAAGGATACAATATCTTAAGAAAAATTCATTATAATAGGTGAAAGTGGCCAAATCAAATCAATTCTCCGATGGCAGGGGTGTTGGGGCCATTATAAAGATAACTTTAGAAGTTCTCATCTTAATACTTGATTTCCTCCTTGTTAAATATAGAATATTTCGCAACCAGAAACTTCATGGGAGGAGACTGGACATGGATGTGGCCATGATTTTGTGCCAGGACAACCCTGAAATCATGTGGAACGGTTTCAGGCTTGCCAACATGATGCTGGAAGGGATGGAGGAGGTTACCATTTTTCTCAACGGGCCTTCTGTGCAGTATGAAGGATTGTCTTCAGAAAAATTTCCACTGAAGGACCTGGCAAAGGTCTTTACACTTTCTGAAGGAACCCTCCTGGCATGAGGCAAGTGCCTTGACCTCCACGGAGTGGGGGAAGGATATCACAATAGGGCTACGCAGAAGGCGCTCTACGATCTGATAAAAAATAGTGACAGGATACTCACCTTTTAAATACGAAGGAGGATTCATGAAAAGGGTGTTAGCCTTCTTGATCTTTGTTTCCGGGGTGGATGCGGACGTTTATTCGTTTAAAACCGGTTATCTTTTGCCGTGGCATATCTCCATGGGGTCGTTCCAACCGAATATCCATTTTGAGTGCATTGATCCGGAAACGCATGGTGCCACCTATATCTTCGGGGGAGGGCTGAACTGGTTTTTAAAGGGACACGCAAACAAGGTTTCAATAGATATAACCTCTGTGGAACAGCAGGAAGAAATCTCTGGACAAAGACCTGTACAAGATCA
The DNA here is from genome assembly GCA_027028245.1 of Deltaproteobacteria bacterium. Taxonomy (GTDB): domain Bacteria; phylum Desulfobacterota; class Dissulfuribacteria; order Dissulfuribacterales; family QOAL01; genus QOAL01. Next base: position 5,486 of record JALVJO010000189.1, on the reverse strand, counting down.
TCTGATTGCAACTTTTCAGCTGGCGCTTGGTTTTTAGAACTTGTTAAAAAAATCTCTTGAAAAGCCAGTCCCTTTTTAGTACAGCTATAATTAATGGCATTCAAAAGATTATTATTTAAAATCAATGGGGACCTTTGCTGCAAACAACCATTAGGAAACAGGACCATTTAATGTGACTTCCCAACTTTCCTCTGTATTTAAGCTGCTGGCCGACGGGTTTTCATACCCCGGCGGGGAAAATCTTTCTCCAGAATTTTTCAAGGCGGTCAAGGAGCTGGCCCGGGACTGCGGGCTTCAAACAGGCACCATGGATTACGGTTCCCAGGAGCTTCAAGAGGAATATACCCGCCTTTTTATCAATGCTCCAGGTGGCGTTGCTGCTCCCCCCTATGCATCTGTATACGTAGCGGGTCAGGGCCTTCTTATGCAGGAAGGCCATGCACAGGCCCAGGAATTTTACTCCAGGGCCGGCCTGCAGCTGGCAGACGGCCAGGAACCTGCTGATTTTCTGCCCTTGGAACTTGCCTTTACAGCAGTTCTTCTTGAAAGAGGGGATTTGGTATTGCTGTCAGAATTCCTGGAAAAACATCTTTGGAGGTGGTTTCAGGTCTTTGAAAGGAGAGTTGAGGCCTCTGGGCCGCATCCCTATTACAGCCTTTTGGTCAGGCTCACATTGTTTTATCTCAATAAATTGAAAGAGGAGGTTTTTGATGAAACGACGTAGATTTCTGAAGCTCTCTGCTTCAGCCTGTGCAGCCCTGGCTGCCCTGGAGTTGAAGGGTACGGGAATGTTCAGGCCGGCGGCTGCCTCTACAGGCGGCTCCACGGATCTGCCTGGAAGTCTTGGAGCAAAGGATATTCCGAGTGTTTGCGAAATGTGCTTCTGGCGCTGTCCTATCGTGGGGAAGGTAAAGAATGGAAAGCTGGTAAAGATTGAGGGTAACCCCAAGAGCCCTGCCAACGACACCAGGGTATGCGCCAGGGGTAATTCCGGTATCCAGCTGCTTTATGATCCTGACCGGTTGAAATATCCCATGAAGCGTACAGGGAAAAGAGGTGAAGGAAAGTGGGCCAGGATATCCTGGGATGAGGCCCTGGATGAGGTGGCTCACAATATGAAAAAAGTGGTGGACAAGCACGGCCCCCACGCCCTTGCCTATTTTGACCACGGTGCCTCTGCCGAATTCATGAGGGGAGTATTCAAGGCCCTGGGAACGGAAAATTACACCAATGAGCCTGCATTCTTTCAGTGCGTAGGCCCGGCTGCATTGGCCTTCATAAAGAGCATGGGATATATAACTTCGGGCACAAGGCAATATGTAGACATGAAGAATGCAAAGGCCATTCTTCTGGTTGCCAGCCACATAGGTGAGAATGTTCACGTCTCCCATGTCAAGGAATACATGGAAGGTCTTGACAACGGCGCCAAGCTGGTTGTGGTCGATCCCAGGTTTTCTGCCCCGGCCGGAAAGGCAGACATCTATCTACCCATTCGTCCCGGCACTGATACCGCTCTGCTCCTGGCCTGGATGAATTTCATCATTGAAAACGGCCTATATGACAAGGACTTCGTAAAGAATCACTGCACGGGTTTTGATGATGTGAAGGCGGCAGTAAAAAAATGTACCATAGAATGGGCAGCCCCTATCTGCGACCTGAAAGCAGAAGATATGAAAAGGGCCATCATTACCCTTGCTGATGCAAGACCCCATGTGGCCATCCACCCAGGCCGTCATGCCACATGGTACGGCAAAGGGGATACCAGCAGACACCAGGCCCTTGCTATCCTGGCTTCTCTTTTCGGCGCAGTGGGTGTTCCAGGCGGCCTCTATTTCCCAACACCGGTTAAAAAGGCCCACTCGGAATGTGCCGAGTGCGGGGGAGAGCCAGAGACCCCTGATAAATCCATACAGGAAGATTATTATCCCTTTGCGTCCATGTTCGGTTCACCCACCAGCAAGATAATCAAGGCAAGTCGGACCGGGGATCCATACCCTGTAAAACTTTGGGGCATAAACGGAGTGAATATCCTTCAGACCATACCTAATCCCTATCACACCATGGAGGCGATCAACAAGCTGGATTTTATATTCTGCGAGGAGATACTGCCCACTGAGACGGCAATGTGGTCGGATATTGTACTTCCCGGAGCTACGTATCTCGAAAGGTTCGATGCAGTCTACACCTATGATCTTCTGACCCCGTATATCACTGTAAGACAGCCCATGGTGAAATCCATGTTCGAGACCAGATCTTCCTACTGGATAGCCGGGCAGCTTGCAAAACGCCTGGGTATGGACTGCTTTCAACGCAAGAATATAAAGGAGATTGTCGAGGAAGAACTCCAAGGGGCCGGTCTCACGCTTGAAAGCCTTGACAAAAAGGGAGGCCTTGTACCCCTGAAGGCCAACCCGTACAGGGAAAGAAAGGATCTCAAGTTCAACACTGATTCGGGCAAGATCGCCCTGAGCGTGGAAGATTACGCAGATGAGGACCTGGATCCTGTTCCAAAATTCATTCCCACTCCTGCCCCACCCAAGGGATTTGCACGCCTGATTTACGGCAGGGTGCCTGTACATACCTTTTCCAGGACCATGAACAACAGCTGGCTCCACAATGAGTGGCCCGAGAACGAGCTTTGGCTCAACGATGAGGCTGCTTCAAAAATGGGGCTGAAGGACGGGGATGAAGTGGTTCTGGAGAACCAGGACGGCAAGAAATCCCTTCCCATAAAGCTTAAGGTAACACCGGGAATAAGGCCGGACGTGGTCTACATGGCCCACGGCTACGGGTGCAGGTCGAAGATGCTGACCAAGGCATTTGAAAAGGGTGCCAGCGACCAATTCGTTATAACAAGATATGAAAACGATCCCTTTATGGGAGCATCAAGTCACAGGACCAATTTTGTCCGTATAATCAAAGGCACCAAGGTAATGGATATTCCAGATCTTTGTCCGCTGCCCCCGCAGCTTCCAAGATTCCAATTGAAAAAAGGTCATACAGCTAAGACAGGAGGCGGAAAATGAGTCAGTTGGCCATGGTAATCGATCTCAAAAGGTGTGTGGGATGTCATGCCTGTGCCCTTGCCTGCAGGGCCGAATGGTCAATACCAGTTGACTATCACAGGAACTGGGTCTACAGGATGGGCCCTGAAAAGACTCCTCACGGCCTTTCTTATACATTCTACCCCGGACTCTGCAATCATTGCGATGATCCAAAGTGCGTATCGGTTTGCCCGGTTGACCCGGAAGAGAGGACCTTCAAGGATCCTAAAACCGGGAAGAAAAAAACCATTGCGATACACGCTACTTTCAAGCACCCTTTTACAGGGGCAGTCCTTATAGACAAGACCAGATGCATAGGCTGCGGTTCATGCGTGGAAGCCTGTCCTTATGGTGCACGCTACCTGAACGAGGAACTCGATGATCCCAAGGCAGACAAGTGCACGTTCTGCGTGGAGCGACTTGAGGCTGGAGAACAGCCCGCATGTGTCAAGACCTGCATAACCAGGGCCAGGATATTCGGTGATCTTTCGGATAAATCATCTGAAGTTCACAAGATCGTGGCCTCGGGAAAGGCCATAAGGCTGACCTCCAAGGAGGTGAATATAGGGCCGAACGTCTATTATACGGGCCTTAAGAAGGATACCCATCTTCTTATAAAGACCTATGCACCCCATGAAAGAAAATGGGAAAATGTCAAGGCGCCCACCAGGAGAGACATCATAATGGCTGCGGTAAGACGGCTGAAAAGTGCAGTCTAGCTCGCCGCATCCATGAAGCGGCGTCTCGTGGTTTCTGCACCCACGAAATTATTTAGAACTAGTGCCGAAGCTGCTTTAACAATCTATCCAGGGGCTGGGTGTTAAGGACGTCCTGAGGTTCTATCCAGCCCCTTCTTGCCTGATTTATCCCGTATCGCATAAAACGCAGGCTGTCAGTATTGTGGGAATCCGTGGAAACAGCGATCTTTACGCCCATTTCCTTGGCCAGTTTCAGGTGTACGTCATTCAGGTCCAGCCTGGCCGGCTGTGAGTTAAGTTCCAGAAAACAGCCGGTGTCCGCGGCCTTCTGCATGATTTTTTCCATGTCTACCTGATATCCTTCCCTTTCGCCTATGAGCCGTCCGGTAGGATGGGCAATGCCGCTTACAAAGGGCTTGTCCATGGCCCTTAGGATGCGCTCGGTCTGTTTTTCCCTGGTCAACTTGAACTTGCTGTGAACAGCAGCCACAACTATATCCAGGCCCTTGAGGACATCATCTGAAAGATCCAGGCTTCCATCTTCGAGTATGTCTACTTCTATGCCCCTCAATATGGTTATATCTTTAATCTTCTCCCCGACTCTATGGATTTCATCACCTTGTTCCAGGAGTCTTTTTTCATCAAGTCCCTTTGTGATGGTCATCCTTCTGGAGTGGTCAGTTATGGCTATGTATGAATATCCCATGGCCCGGGCCGCCTCGGCCATCTCCTCTACAGAGTATTTTCCGTCGCTCCAGGTAGTATGCATGTGAAGGTCCCCCCGGATATCCCGAAGCGTTATGAGATGAGGCAGTCTGCCGGCCAGGGCAGCCTCTATCTCTCCACGGTTTTCCCTGAGTTCCGGTTCTATAAAGGAAAGACCCACTGCCTTGAAAACATCGTTTTCATGTCTTCCGGCAATCTTCCTGCTGCCCCTGAATATGCCGTACTCGTTTATCTTCAGGCCTGCCTTCTGGGCCAGTGCCCTGACCGCTATGTTATGGGCCTTGGAGCCTGTAAAATAATGCAGGGCAGAACCGTAGCTTTCCGTTTCCACGGCCCTGAGATCAACCTGAAGGTCTGAGTGCAGGATTATGGTAGACCTTGTAGGCCCCTTGGAAATTATATTTTTGATCCCCTGGAATCTTGCAAAGTGATCTATAACCTTTGCAGGGTCTTGAGCAGTCACGAGGATATCCAGGTCTCCCACGGTTTCTTTTTTTCTTCTGAAGCTGCCTGCCACCTCTATGTTTTCAAGGCCGGGAGCCTTTTTCAGATATGTTGTAAGTTCATCTGCAAAGGATTCAGCCAGGGCCCACCTGAATCTTCTCCCTTCCTTTTTCGCAAGTACAATCCCTTTGATAATAAGTTCCTCCAGCTTTCTGCCAAAACCAGGGAGCCTGGAGATCTCGCCGCGGGCTGCTGCTTCCCTCAGTGTCTCAAGTGAGGTTATGCCAAGGTTTTCATGAAGGACCTTTACGCGCTTGGGCCCCAGGCCTTCCACCTTTAAAAGCTCCACAAGCCCTGGCGGCACCTGCTGTTCCAGCTCATTGAGCTTGGAAAGTGTTCCGGTATTCAAGATCTCTCTTATCTTTTCAGCCAGATCCTTTCCTATGCCTGGAAGTTTTGTGAGGTCTTCATCCTCTTTCACCATTTCCTGCAGGTTCTTGCCAAGGCTTTCAATGGTTCTGGCCGCATTTCTGTATGCCCTGACTTTGAATGGGTTTTCACCCTTGATTTCCAG
>JALVJO010000188.1 GCA_027028245.1 Deltaproteobacteria bacterium | reverse complement strand
CCCCTCTGGATAGTAGAAAAACCGATTATGTCAACTGATTGCCTGTATGAATGTCGATAATTCTAGTGGTGTTAAGGTAAAATGACATAATATCACCGGTGGTGAAACTTGTTAGAGGGTAAAAAAATAACGTTCTCATTGCACAACTGAAAGGGGAGTCTCGCTGGACCGTGAAATGGATTTCCTGAAACAGACAGGCGGGGATTAACTGCCTTACTGGAGGATTATCCACTGGTACTCGGCATAACCACGGACACGCTGAAGGCCCTTGGATTCAATGTGGTGGCTGCTTCCAAGATGCAGGAGGCAGTATATCTCATGGACAAGATCGGGCAGGATATGGAATTGGTGATCAGCAACGTGGTTATTCCCCATGGAAACGGAAAAGATTTTGTGGAAAGCATTCTGGAGAAAAGAAAATACGTTTTCGTGTTGCTCCTGAGCGGATATATGGATGTAAAGTCGCATATGGAAAGGTCCAGCAGCAGGAAAATTTCCTTTCTGCCAAAGCCCTTCAGGATAAATGACCTTTAAGAGACAGTTTCCAGGATTTTATGGCAGTAGGTTCTGGGTCTTTGGGGAGCTGCCCGACTACCTGCTGAGCCATGCCCCGGTAAGTGCCAGAACCATGTCGCCTAGTCTTTTGGTCTTTCCGATGATCCTGACAGGCAGGCGGGTTGCAGGGTCGACGAAAACGTATATTTCCTCGTGCAGACCCAGGAGGGAAAAGGGTTCTTTTCTGCGATTTTGATTGGGGCCTGATGATTCCGAAATATAAAAGACCAGGGGCCTTATGGTCTTTTCTATCCGTTTTTCTCCCTGTAGGCCGAAGGACTCAAATGAAATACTTATGGGCTTCAACTTCATCTTGCGTATGGTCAAAAAATGCAGTTCTTTTTTGCCGAATACGCAAACTTCCAGGGGAAATTTGTTTTTTCTCAGGTCCATGGCGGAAAGGATATAGAATAAAAGTGTTGGTTCTGAAATTATTCTGCAAGTTTCCCGGCCCCTGGAATAAGTGTAAAAAGATTTGTGTTTTTTAGTCCATTTAGAACATTCCAGGTTTACCTGTGAGGGTGTGCGGGGCTGGATTTTTAGGCGTGAAACCCCATTTTTTTCCCACCTGTATGCCTTGATCCAGGGATGGGTCCCTTTTTTCAGACGGAGTTTCTGGACTGCATCTGCATCTGATTGTCGGAACCATACATGTTGAGTGTATTCCTCCTGAGGCGGTATCAGGTTTGAGACCACGGTTTCCGCCGAAAGTACCTGCATGTCTGCCTTTTTGAGCGGACATGGGATGAAAGCAGAAATGACGTCTTGGATGCCTTGGGGGCAGAAGTCCCTGGCCGGTCTCAATCTCAAGGTGGCAGCAACCCTGGTAAATCCCTTACCGCCCTGGAAATACAGCTCTTTCCAGGGTGGAGCTGCTTCAATTTTGAGACCTTGATCCCGTGGCTTGATTATTCCCTTTGACTGGTCTGCCCCAGGCGTGATTCTGGCGACAGAAAGGAACAATATCAAAGTCAAAAAAGTTGAAAAGGCTGCATGGTAATTTCTCATATGTGATACTCGTAACCGAGTTTACAAAGTTTTCATCCGGTTATACAACTAAAAATATCTAATGCAGGAAAAAATAGTCTTTTTTATCAAATCTTTATTCCTTTTGCCTTGTTAGAACCAGAGATGTTTATTAAATTAATTTCATGAATTGGCATTGTCCGGTGATTGCCGGTCCAGGATAAATCCTATATATTCCAGGCCGACCTGTAAAAGTCGGTTCCGTGCTGACAGAAATATCCTGTGAAGGATATTGTTTTGCTGAAAACCAGTGAGGAAAACCAAGATCCTTATAACCAGGCGATAAAATTTGCTGTTATGAGTGCTGCTGATTTTTCTTCAAGCTGAGGTTTCCGAAGTTGCCCTGGGTATTCAGCCTTAGAAGTCACACTTATAGAAGTCACAGTTGATGGCCGAGATTGCAGGGAGTTCAGAAAATTTACCATATTCTAATTGGGAAACAAATCTATTCCGCGGCCCAAGACTAAAAGTTAGATTTGATCCGGCAGGAAGGTACTTTTTAAAAATATGGAATCATCTTATGCGGTAATTTCGTTCCCCCATGACAGGGGTACACAGGCGGCAGAAACCACCAAACCAGTAAAAACCCCAAGCGAGAACAATATCCCTATAAGGCATGGCGAATTTGAAACACTGACCCATGCCCTTGATTATGCAGCCAAGGGCCGGACGGGATACAATTTTTATTCCAGAAGGGGAAAGCTGTATTCTTCCATTCCCTATTCACGCCTTCGTCACGATGCAAGGGTCCTGGCCAGAAAGCTACTTTTCCTGGGAGTCTCCAGGGGATCCAGGGTTGCCATTGTTGCCAATACCCATCCCGAGTTCGTAAAATTTTTCTTTGCGTGTCAGTATGCAGGCTTGATTCCTGTCCCCCTGCCCATAGTAATGCACTTGAATGGTGCCAAGGCCTATATCCGCCAGATTTCCAGGCTCCTGGACATCTGCCAGGCGAGACTGGCTGTGGCTAGCGAGGAGTTTTTTGGTTATCTTCAGAAGGCTGCTGAAGAGTGCACCCATCAGGTAGACTTTATCGGCAAGCCCGAAGACTTTTACGTTCTTCCCGAATCAAGTGTGCAGCTCAGGCCCCTTGAAAAAAGCGAATTGGCCTATCTCCAGTTTACATCCGGCAGCACCCGTTTCCCTAAGGGTGTTATGATCACCCAGGATGCGGTGATGAGTAATCTCCATGCCATAACAAAGCACGGCATAAAATGCCGTAGTGGAGACCGGGCTGTGTCCTGGTTGCCTTATTATCATGACATGGGGCTTGTAGGACTTGTACTTTCAACCATGGCATCCCAGTTGTCCGTGGATTATTTCGGTACAACAGATTTTGCCATGAGGCCGGGCCTTTGGCTCAGGCTCATGGCGGAAAACAGGGCCACCATATCTTTCAGTCCTCCCTTTGGGTTCGAGCTGGCAGCACTTCGCCTGAGAAGCAGCGATCTCGAAAACCTTGATCTCAGTGCCTGGAGAGTAGCGGGCGTGGGCGCCGAGATGATAAGGCCGGAGCTCCTGGAGCGTTTTGCCAGAAGGCTGGAGCCCTGTGGTTTTAATCCCACGGCATTTCTGGCCTGCTACGGCATGGCCGAATGCTCGCTTGCGGTATCCTTTGCCCCTCTGGGAAAGGGTATTCAGGTGGACAGCGTAGATGCAGAAAGGCTTGCAAGTCACAGGGAGATAGTGCCCGTGCCGGAAAGGGGCACTGGCTCCAAGGGCAGAGTCAAGACCTTTGTAAAATGCGGAACCCCCCTTCCAGGATTCCAGGTGGAAATCAGGGATTCTTTCGGCAAGGCAGTGCCGGCAGGCAAGTGCGGCATCCTGTTCCTGCGCGGTCCCAGTGTCATGTCAGGCTATCTCGGCGATAAAGACGCCACCAGGGCAGTCCTGTCAGAAGACGGTTGGTTGAATACAGGAGATACGGCCTATCTTTCCGGCCAGGATGTGGTCATTACAGGGCGATCCAAGGACCTGATCATCATCAACGGCCGCAACATCTGGCCCCAGGACCTGGAATACGTGGCAGAAAACCTGGATGAAGTGAGAATAGGGGATGCCTGTGCATTTTCCATCACCGGGGAGGACGGCAAGGAAAGGGCGGTCCTGGTCATTCAGTATAAAAACGGCGATCGGCAGATAAAGGAGGCCCTTACCGGCACCCTAAGGGGGCTTGTATTGAAGGAACTCGGTATAGATTGTGTTGTAAAGGTAGTTCCCAAGAATACCCTGGTCCGCACCACCTCGGGAAAGCCGTCCAGGAGTGCAACTAAAAAGGCCTGCCTGGAGATGGGACTGTTGTAAGAACAGATTTGTTCTCAAACTTTTTTCATTTGTGTCCAAAATTTTCAACTGTTTCATGGGGCGTTAGCCGCTTCAAAGGGGCCTTGAGGCAGATGCCTCCTGCTTCCTGAATTGTCTCCGATTTGCTTCCGCACATGTAATGATCCGTGGCATGGTTAAGTCTGGGAGAACACTTCGGGGTGTCATCTTAACATCCTGAAATTATAAAAAATTTTGTTCAATGTCTGAAGTATCTGATCCGGCTTTAATCTCACGCAAGGATAATTTCATGGCGGTTACTGCAGCAATTACAGGTGCCACGGGATTTATCGGCTCCGTACTGGCAGAGAAATTCCTTGGCGAAGGTGTCAAGGTAAGGGCGCTGGTAAGGTCGTGTTCCCTGCAAAAGTGCTGGCAGCATCCGAACCTTGAATGGATTACAGGCGACATTCAAGATCCTGATTCTCTGGACTTTCTTGCTGCCAGCGTGGACGTCCTGATACACTGTGCCGGCATGGTAAAGGGATTTTCTGACCGGGATTTCCAGGACGTGAATGTGAACGCTGTCAAAAGGCTTGCAGATGTCTGCTGCAGGCAGCCGGTTCCCCCGCGTTTTTTGCTGATATCATCCCTTGCTGCAAGGCAGCCGGAACTTTCAGCCTATGCCAGAAGCAAAAAAATGGGTGAGCAAGTGCTGGGCCGTCTTGATTCTTCCCGTGTTGGCTGGACCATTTTTCGACCTCCGGCAGTATACGGCCCCGGAGACCGCGAGATGCGCCCCCTTTTCAGATGCATGGAGCATGGAATCGTGCCGTGTCTGGCAAATAAAAAAAACCGTTTTTCCCTGCTCCATGTGCACGATCTGGCTGATTCTGTTGTGGCCTGGATGAGAAGCGGGAAGACAGCTGGCAGGATCTATGAACTTCATGACGGTTTCCCAGGGGGGTACAGCTGGAATGATGTGGCTGAGATATTCAAGAGCGTCTATGAACGCAGGCTATTCAAGCTGTATATTCCAAAAGGGCTTCTCCACACAGCAGCGCTATTGAACTATGTGATGGGGCGTCTTACCGGAAGCCCTGCCATGCTGAGCCCGGGAAAGGCAAGGGAGCTTGCACATCCAGACTGGGTTTGTGATAATGGCAAAATTTTTGAGGATACGGGCTGGATGCCCGGAATTCGGCTGGAGGACGCGCTGAGGCATAGGCTTATTTGAAAAATGGTCTTTTAAACAACTGAAATTTCCTCTAATATAGACATCTTAAATGGAACTTCAGCCTTTTACGGTCTGCGCCGACAGCGGCTGAAGGAGGTGAGAGGATTCATTCTTATGAAGGCGGAAAAGGTGGTTCTGGAAAGGATAGTGGAGATACTACAGCCCTTCGTTTCAGGCAAGATGGAAATTACCCCAGGCATGGATATTGAGAGCGACCTTGCCATAGATTCCCTTAAGTCTATGGAAATTCTTGCAAGTCTCGAAGATGTCTTTGATATATCCATCCCCTTGAATGTCCTTTCAGAGGTGCGCACTGTTGAAGAGCTTGCCGTTCAGATCCAGAAGCTTGTCGAGGCCGAAAAATAATGGGGCTTTTTGACAAATTCGAGAATATTACGGCCTCCCTGAATGTCATAGAGCAGCAATGCTGTGCCTTTTTTAACATAATTATCGAGGAAATCCTTTCAGCCACCGAGGCAGTTATAAATGGCCGCAGGGTAATTCTGGCAGGGACCAATAATTATCTCGGACTTCCCCTCAGGAAGGAATGCAAAGAAGCTGCCTGCAGGGCCATTGAAAAGGAAGGGACTGGTACCACCGGCTCCCGCATGGCAAACGGCACATATTCATCCCACGTTGCCTTGGAGCAGGATATCTCAGATTTTTACGGAAGATCAAATACCATTGTCTTTACCACGGGTTACAGCGCAAACCTGGCAATGCTTTCAACGCTTGTGGGCCCGAAGGATATAGTGCTTCTGGATGCCGACTGTCATGCCAGCATCTACGACGGATGCCGACTGGGGGGAGTCCAGGTGTACAGGTTTCGCCACAATGATGTAGATGACCTGGAAAAGCGCCTTAAAAGGCTTCGGAAACAGGACACAAACATCCTTATTGTGCTTGAAGGTCTTTACAGCATGCTGGGGGATCGGGCGCCTCTGCGGGAAATCGCATCCGTCAAGGAAGAATACGGGGCATATCTCCTTGTAGATGAGGCACATTCCCTGGGCGTACTGGGCAACAGAGGCCGGGGGCTTTCAGAAGAAGCCGGGGTGGAGGATGCGGTAGATTTTATAGTGGGCACCTTCAGCAAGAGTCTTGGATCAGTAGGCGGGTTCTGTACAAGCAACCACAAGGAACTTGAAATCATCCGTTATGCCAGCCGGCCCTATGTATTTACGGCCTCTTCCTCCCCTGCAAATATTGCTGCAGCAAAGGCGGCCCTTGAGATCATCCGCAGGGAGCCGCAGCTCAGGGAAAGACTTTGGGAAAATGCAGATGCCCTCTATGGAAGACTTAAGGAAATGGGTTTCAGGGTCGGTCCTGAGCCGAGCCCGATCATTCCCGTCCGTTTTGAAGAGGTCGCCAGGGCATTTTCCGCCTGGAACAGGCTGCTTGACCAGGGGGTATATGTCAACATGGTTCTTCCTCCCGCAACCCCTGACGGCACAGCGCTCTTAAGATGCAGCCTGAGTGCAGCCCATACAATGGAGCAGGTAGAAAAGATTGCCGGGGCCTTTTCCGCCGTCAGGGATTTTGAATAAAAATCCTTTTTGAATCTGATCCCTGCATGCCGGATTACCCATCTTAAAGATCTCCCCATGTCATGAAATTTATTGCCAGCCTTTTAAAACGCTATCCCGGACAGAGTGTCATTACCCTGATAGCCATGCTCTTTGCCGGAATAGCAGAAGGCTTCGGCATGTCCATGCTGCTGCCCCTTTTGAGCCTCTGCACCGGAAGGAGTGATGGATCATCCGGCCACCATGGCAATTCAGCCCTGGAAAAGGCAGTAACTGCTTTCTTTTCATTCCTGCATCTTGAACCTTCTATTGTACTTCTTTTGGTAATTTTTGTTCTCAGCATAGTTA
>JALVJO010000187.1 GCA_027028245.1 Deltaproteobacteria bacterium | reverse complement strand
TGCCGTGGCCCTTTTGGGCCATTGCCTCTGCTTCAAGATCCTTCATGTAGCCCTTCATGAGGTTTCTGAAATCGAGATCCCTTGCCTTGTAGCCTGGTGTATCCACGTTTGCTATGTTGGAGGCCAGCAGGGCATTTCTTCTTGATCTCAGCTCAAGGGCCTTTTGCATGATGTCAAAGGTCTTTCCGAATAGTGTTTTCATAGCTGCCTCAAAGGACCAGACCCATTTTCCTGTATTCAGCAAGCTTGTTTCTCAGGGTGCGCACACTGATTCCCAGGAGACGGGCTGCATGGGTCCTGTTGCCCTTGGTCTTTGAAAGGGCGCGCTTGACCATTTCTCTTTCCATATCGCCGAGGTTGAATGTCTCAGGCCCTGTCGTAAAATTTCTGCCATGAACTGCCATTTGTCCCTCCATATCAGCCTCTTCACCCAGAAGATCCTGCAGGGTAATACTGCCGTCTGCTGCAAGAAGTACCCCCCGCTCTACCAAATTCTTCAGTTCACGCACGTTTCCAACCCATTTTCTGTCTTCCAGCCCTTCGATAACCCCGTCTGCAAAATCCAGCCCGTTTTTTCCATATTCACGAACAAAATGTTCCATGAAATGCCTGGCCAAAAAGCCGATGTCTTCCCTTCTCTCCCTGAGTGGTGGGATCTTAAGAGGTATTACATTGAGCCGGAAATACAGGTCTTCCCGAAACTTGCCTTCTCTGACTGCAGACAGAACGTCCCTGTTGGTAGTTGCAATTATCCTGACATCAACAGGCACTGGGCTTGAGCCCCCCAGCCTGTCCACCTCTCCCTCTTGCAGGACCCTCAGGAGTTTTGCCTGGAGCGGAAAGGCCATTTCCGTTATTTCATCCAGGAGAAGGGTTCCGCCGTCTGCAAGTTCGAACTTGCCCGCCTTTCTCATTACAGCACCTGAGAAGGCCCCTTTCTCATGGCCGAAAAGCTCTGACTCAAGGAGGGTCTCCGGCAGGGCTGCACAGTTAAGAGCCACAAAGGGACCAGATGCCCTGTCGCTCCTTGCATGAATAAACCTTGCAAGAAGCTCCTTTCCCGTGCCGCTCTCCCCCTGAATAAGGCAGGTTGCACGGCTTTTTGCCACACTTTCTGCCTGCTTGAGAAGACGCTCCATGACAGGACTCCTGGTAAGTATCCTGTGCCTGTCATCCTGAGAAGATGCCCTGTCCGAAGAAGTGTTCCTGGAAGAAACTGCCGCCCTTTCGAGCCCTGCCGCACTGTTATCGGGCTCATCCCCTGCACCTGGTGATTTTACGCGCCCAGCACCTGCATCAATGGCCCTTTTTACGACAAAACCCAGGACGTCCCCTGACCAGGGAGGCAGTCTGAAATCAAGGGCTCCCATCTTCATGGCCTCTGCCGCATCCTCCATGGCAGCCCTTCTTGCAAGTACCACAACACCCGTATTGTCACCGGCATCCCTCTGGGCCTTTAAAAAGTCCAGGGCATCCAGGGATTCCGGGTCGTGTATTATCACCACAAGGTGGAAATGATTCTTGGCAAGCAATTGAAGCCCTATGTCCATGTCCGGGGCAGCAGTCACATCTATTCCCATGCCGGAAAGGTGGCCCTGGATCTCCAGCCTCTCCTTGAGGGTGCCCCCAACTACCAGGTTTCTGATTTCAGCTGGCATGAACTGCTCGTTTGCAATCATAACTGCCCCGCTGGACCGCCCATGAACTTATAAAAGGAAAGCTCGGATTTGGCCGCCTTGCTCCAGATTCCAAAGTCCTTTTTGGAAAGTTCTTCCCACCTGGATCTGGCCTTTTCAAAGCCGTAAGCACCGCTTTCTGCCACGGCAAGCCTGAAATCCAGGGAGGGATCTTCAGAATTGATATCCGCAAGAAATCCATATGGGACCATAGCCTTTTGAAATTCTGAAAACCTCACCGCCTCGTCACCCCACTGCTTCAGGATGCTTACCCTTTTATCCAAAGGCAATAGCTTACTGTTTTTCCTATAGATATCTTCCAACTGCTGCCATTCGCCAAGAACGATTCCGGAAAACATGGCCTGGTAGACATTTTTTTCATCGGCCCTGGCTGACATGCTGTCCTTTGCCATGTTGAAGGCAGCAATGAAATCCCCCTGCCTGCTGGCCATGACCGACTTGAAATAAAGGACATCGGGCTGCAGGGAATAGTCGGGACAAAGCATGTCCAGGAGGCCTATTGTGTCCTGAGTTACCATCATCTTGGAAGAATTGATGCTTTGGCCTGCCCAGTCCCTGAGGATTTCGCATCTTTGTCTCCCGGACGGCCTGAGCTTCCACGCGGCGAAATAGGCCCTCAGCGCCATCTTATCCAATCCAAGCATGGAAAATGACCGGGCCAGCAGGTGGT
>JALVJO010000186.1 GCA_027028245.1 Deltaproteobacteria bacterium | reverse complement strand
TATAAGGGTGTAAAGATGCTGGGCACTGAAAACAACGGCGGTTAGTGTCTGGCTCTCGCCAGGACTTACATGCTGAACGTCCTGCTCCTGGCCGCTATTTTCTCCCTTTCCTGCTGCGCCCATTCGAGCATTTCCTGGTATGCCTTTTCATCGAGTCCCAGGGCAGAAAGCAGGTCCCCTGGGATACCGGCCAGGTCTACCTGCAGGAAGCAGTTGCCCATGGTATTTGCCAGGTGATTTGCCAGGGCTGTAACAAGTAGGTACTTGGGAGGCGCTGCGTCGGTTACAGGATGGTGGTGTCTGAAGGCCACCACCTGAAATGGTTCTGGAAGGTTCCATTTTTCAAGGAGCTTTCCTCCCCATAGTTCGTGATCCACTCCCCAGGCCGCCTGGAGCTCGTCCAGGCTTCTGCCCTGTTCCTCAGCCATTGAGAGAAAGACCCTGGGGGCCTGGGACATCAGGACAAGCCAGCCCACGTCGTGGAGCATACCAAGGGTGTAGAGGTCGGGCTCTTCCGAGTCAACGGCAAATTCCTGAGCCAGGGTGGCAGTGGCAATGAGGTGATGCCAAAGCGTTTCAGCATGGCCCTTCAGCTCGGAAGGCACGGTCATGAATCTCTTGGCAAGGAGAGAGCTTACTGCCAGCTGGACGACTTCCTTTTGTCCCAGGAGCACCACTGCATGCTTTATGGAGGTCACCTCGGAGCTGAAACCGTAGAGTGCACTGTTGCAGATCTGAAGCACCTTGAGGGTAAGGGCCGGGTCCTGGCTGATCAGCTCGTATATCTCCTCTGTCTCCATCTCCCGGCGGCAGAGCATCTCAATAAGCCTGTGGGCAATGGAGGGCATGGTGGGAAGCTCCTCGCTGTTCCAGTCAATGGGAAGCAAAAGCCGGTGCTCTGGCGGTCCTGAAGCCTTTGTAGCGCAGATCATCTTGAAATCACCTTTTAAGTCTTTTCGTTTTCAAATCCGCGGACGAAGGGCTTGAACAGGTCAATGGGAATGGGAAAGAGGGTGGTGGAGTTGTTCTCGGCAGAAACTTCTCTTAGTGTCTGCAGATATCTAAGCTGGAGGGCTGCTGGAACTCTACCTATGATTTCTGCAGCATCTGCAAGTTTCTGAGCAGCCTGGTATTCACCTTCGGCATTTATGATCTTTGATCTTCTTTCCCTTTCGGCCTCTGCCTGTTTTGCCATTGCCCGTTTCATTTCATCGGGCAGGTCTATCTCCTTAACCTCTACCTTGCTGACCTTGACGCCCCAGGGTTCGGTATCAAGATCCAGGATATTCTGGATCTTTGTATTTATCTGGTCCCTTTCAGAAAGGAGCGTGTCCAGTTCAGCCTGTCCGCAAACGCTTCTTAAGGTGGTCTGGGCAAGCTGGGAGGTGGCAAAATAAAAATCCATGACTTCCACCACTGCAGCCACGGGATCGAGTACCCTGAAATAGACCACTGCACTCACCTTTACCGAGACGTTATCCCTGGTAATGATGTCCTGGGGCGGCACGTCCAGGGTAACGGTACGAAGATCGACCTTTTTCATCTTATCGATAATTGGAATGAGAATGATAAGGCCTGGTCCCTTGGCTTTGATTATCCTGCCGAGGCGGAATATGACGCCGCGTTCGTACTCGTTGAGTACACGTATGGAAGCAGCAAGAAAGGCGACGATCAAAAAGACTATGAATGCAAATGATATGGGCATGTCTTATTCCTCCGAAGGTTTTATGTTTAGGGTTAATCCATCCACTGATTCCACCATTACCTGCTGTCCCCTTTCAAGTTCAAAGGAAGACCTGCTGCGCCAAAGCTCGCCGTGGATAAAAACCAGGTATTCATGGCCGCCCAGTACCTTTTTTACCAAACCTTTCTTCCCTATGAGTCCTTCTGCCCCTGTTCTGGGTTTTGAGACTGCTGCCCTTACGGCCAGAAAGCAGATGGCGCCCAGAAAGAGGCACACTGATACAAGGGTGGGCCAGAGAACGGAAGAGTCAATGGACAGCCCTGAATTTGCCGGCTCAAAGAGCATGATGGAGCCCAGCACCAGGGCGATAACTCCTGATACGGCAAGGATACCGTGACTGGTGATAAAAAGCTCCAGAACAAACAGGATGAATGCCAGCACCACCAGGAGTACGCCGGTGACGCTGGCTGAAAGGGTATGGAGTGCATAAAAGGCAAGTATCAGGCTTAGGCTGCCTGCAGTGCCGGGGAAGATGGCACCTGGATGTGCCAGCTCAAAATAAAGCCCCACCATTCCCATCATCAGGAGTACGTAGGCAATATTCGGGTCGGCGATCAGGCCCAGGAACTTTTCCCTGAGATTTTGTTCTATTGGGATCAGCCTTGAGGCATCTGGATAGATCCTGATGTTTCTGCCTCCTGATATTTCTACTT
>JALVJO010000185.1 GCA_027028245.1 Deltaproteobacteria bacterium | reverse complement strand
ATGTTTGTCAGTGAAGGAAGAGTTTTATGAGCTCAAAGAGAAAGGGGATTGTCAGAAAGCTTAGAAATATTCCGATTCCTACAAGGGCTGCTGTAAGTCTCGGCGCAAGGTCTGCCAGGATGGCCAGGGCTCCGGCTGAGACCATGGGAGGCATTCCGGCTTCGAGTATGGCCACCTCCACGGGCTGACCTTTTAAACCCAGAATCTTTACAAGCAGGAGGGCTACCAGGGGCGCCAGGACAAGTTTTAAGCCGAGTCCTGCAGAAAGGGGCCCAAGCCCTCCTGGTTCCAGGCTGAGCCTCAGCTGGAATCCTACAGCGATCATGACGAGCGGTACCAGGGTTCCTCCCAGGGAATCCAAAATGTTTGTCAAGAGCTCCGGGTACTGGAACGGTCTAAGGCAAAAGGCTGCAGCAAGTGCAATAAAAGGAGGAAATGACAGTATTTTTATGGAAATTTCCCGAAGACTCAAGGCGGATTTCCCCTTGCCGCTGTATATGGCCAGTATCAGGGCTCCGTAGGTGGCAAGGGCCAGGAAGGATCCGAGCTGGTCATAGATTACAGCGTAGGAAATGGCATTTTCTCCGAAAAAGGCCCTCACCATGGGTATGCCGAGAAACGAGGTATTTCCAAGGGGTACCATGAGCAGGAGACAGCCTGTCAGCGGCCGCGGCCATTTCATTACCCGGGCCGTGAGCAGCACCATGGCTGCCGATGCTGCTAACATGATCCACGGGAGAACGGCCACGAAGAGGAGTTCCGAACCCAGGACCATCTCCGGGATCTTAAGGAGCACAAGGGCCGGCAGGGAAACATAAATTACAAAAAGGTTAAGGCAGTTGGCAAAGCTTTCGGGAAACTTCCCAAGTCTTCGGAAAAATATACCAAGAAAGAGATAGGATATGGTAATTATGAAATTTTCCATGTCCCAGAAAAGAGGGCAAGTACTCCTTCAGCGCCATCCGCCCGCAGGTTACAGCAGAAATTGTCTCCAGGGATTGCTTTTGCCTCTATTTCCCATCTGGATGAAATCCTGGCCAAGGAGAATCACAAATCTCTTTCCCAACTGCATATTCCAGTTGTGCCAGTGCGGAAAGTTCCAGGGCAATGGATGAAAAATACTCGCTCCTGGCCCTGGTGAGCCTGCTTTGTGCATCCAGGGTATCGGTACTGGAAGCAAGCTGCTGTCTGTAGCGTGCCCTGTTTAATTCATAGTCCTCTTTGGCGTGTTCAAGGGCAGATTCAGCAACCTTTACGCCTTCCTGGGCGTCCTTCCAGAGCATGAACGCATTTTTTACCTGGTACGTCACGTGATCTTTGACGTCCTGGAGGCCGGCCTTGGCCTTTTGAAGCCGGGATTCAGCAGCAGCAACCCTGTCCCTGCTCTTTCCCCAGGAAAACAGTTCCCAGGTGGCATTCACCATGACCTGAGCCATGTCGTGATCTCCATATGGATTATCCGACACATCTGGAGTGACGCCTTCCTTGGAATAGCTCGCAGCCAGATCGACCCTGGGGAAAAATTCACTTCTTGCAATCTTTACCTGGTGCTCTGCCTTTTTGACAGCCTTTTCCGCCTGAAGAACCTCCGGCCTTGCAGAATATGCCAGGTTGTACAGATGCTTTAGGGGCAGATAAATCTTCGCCTCTTTAAGTTCGTCTCTCAAAAGAACAGGTGTATCAAGAGGCCTTTTAAGCACAAGATTGAGCCTGTTTTTGGCAAGCTCGAGTTCATGACGTGCCTTTACCAGCTGGAGCCTGCCCTGACTGAGTTCCACCTGGCTTTGAAGAAGATCGGTCCTTGGCCGCAGGCCTATGTTGAAAAACTCTTTTACATCAGAAAGCATGGCCTCAAGTCTTCTTATGGAGGCCCTTGCCTCGTCCAGGAGTTTCATATCTTTCAGTACTTCGTAAAAGGCAACCTTTGTTTCCTTCACTATATCATTCCTGGCTTGTGCCAGGGCCAAGGCTGCAATATCCATATCTATCCTGGCAGACTTGTACCTGTTCCAAAGGAGTCCTCCGTAAAAGACAGGCTGCCGGATGCTGAGATCCCACCTGAATTGGTCATGTCCGCTGATGGTAGTAGGGTGGCCGAAGATCACTACAGTGGCTGCATCCCGCCTGCCCGTATAGGAATAGCCAGTGGATAGTCTGGGCAGCATCTCCTTGAAGGACGCACTGGATTCCAGCCTTGCAGCCTGCTGCTCATACTGTTTCTTGAGAAGGCTCAGGTTCCTGGAAAGTGCAATGGAAATGCATTTTTCAAGGCTCAAAGGGGCCTGACTGGATGTGTCTGTTCCAGATGCCAGGACAACTGCCGGAATCACAGACAAAAGCGCCAATAAAACAGATGCTGTGATTAGACTGGCCAAGGCAAAACAGGAAAGCTGTCGCATTTTCACGCAGAGTGCCTGGGGGCCAGCCCTATGAAATCTCCTATCTCCTCCAAAATGCACTGGAGATCGTCCTCCATACCTTCTACATACTGGATTTCAACAATTCCTTTCTGCCTGTCAATAGTACTTAATACAAAGAGATTATCATAGCCCTCCAGGATAAACTTGAGAAAATAGACCCTCGAGGGATTCATTTTGAAAATTGAGCTGCTGATCATGGTTTCTCTCACCCCAAATTATGCACATCAAATGCCGAACAAAATAATTTCTTTTATAATTTCAGTAAATTATTATTAATATAATGCCAAAAATATTCACTCAAAAGGTTATAGGTTCCAACAACAAAAACGTTCGGCATTTGAAGCCAAGGGGCTCGCAATTTCACCGAATTTGTCCCGCGATGCGCGGGATCGGGCACTTGAAGTACCATAGTACGTCTGCATGCCCTCCGCCTTGCACCTTCGGCAAACTTGCGAGCTGCATAATCCGGGTTCACTTACCAATGCCGCACCGCAGTAGAGCCTTGGGCCCCCTGTCCGGTAAGGCCTGATTGACACTGGACATAGCCCCTATTAATTTTCCTGCCATGCCCTCACTCATACTAAAACGTCCCTGGTCCTTTAAAAAGCCCGAAGTCAAGCTCATTGACCATCTCTCATCAAGGCTTTCCCTTCCCGGAAGCATCATAGCATGCCTTACGGCAAGGGGACTGAAAACCGTTGATGACATAGAATCTCACCTGGATGTGAGCCTTTCAAGGCTCAGCGACCCTTTTCTTATGAAGGGAATGAAAAGGGCTGCAAGGCGTCTGGCAGTAGCTGTTGAAGAAAGAGAGAAGATAGGAATATTTGGCGACTATGACGCAGACGGAGTAACTTCCACTGCGCTTTTGTATCTCTTTTTTCAGGAACTTGGGCTGGAATGTGAGATTTATATACCTCACAGGGAAGCCGAGGGATATGGTCTCAACAGGGACGGACTGGACTACCTCCTTTCCAGGGGATGCAGCCTTGTAGTAACAGTGGACTGCGGCATAACAAATTTTTCCGAGGCAGAGTACGTACAGCATAAGGGTATTGACCTCATTATAACAGATCACCATCGGCCCCAGGAGCTTCTTCCTCCAGGCTTTGCCGTGATCAACCCCAGGCAGCCGGGTTGTTCTTTTCCGTTCAAGGAACTGGCTGGAGTGGGAGTGGCCTTCAACCTGGCGCGTGCTCTGAGATCCCTTCTTTACCACTCGGGCTTTTGGGAAAGCGCCTGTCCCCCCAACCTGAAAAAGTACCTGGATCTTGTGGCAATAGGCACAGTTTCTGATATGATGCCGCTTCTCGGGGACAACCGCATAATGGTGAAGGCAGGCCTGCAGGTCCTGGATGGCGGCAGCAGGCCGGGAATAAACGCACTAAAGGAAGTCTCCGGTATTTCCATCCCTGTCAATTCAACGGATATAGCCTTCAGGATCGGGCCGAGGATAAACGCGGCAGGCAGGATGGATCATGCCGAAAAGGCCTTCAGCCTCCTGATATCCCAGGACCATGGCCAGGCGGCCGGGCTTGCTTCGGAGCTGAACAGCTTGAACCAGCTGAGACAGAGCCGGGAAAGACAGATCCTGCGGCAGGCTCTTTCGGCTATAGGGGAGATGGGCGAAAGGCACAGTTACGTTCTGGCAGACCCGGAATGGAAGCTCGGCATAATAGGCATCGTTGCATCAAAGATAGTTGAGCAGGTCAACAGGCCAGTTATCCTTCTTTCCCTGGATGGAGAGGAGGCTGCCGGTTCCGGCCGTTGCCCTGAAGGATGGGATCTTTTTTCCATGCTTTCCATGTGTTCTTCATGCCTGACGAGATACGGGGGGCACAGCGCGGCTGCAGGCATGAAGCTCAGAGTGGAAAGGCTGGAAGATTTCAGGCAGATCTTCGAGGAGCAGAGCAGAAGGCAGTTTTCGGAGGAAGGGGCAGCTCCCGTACTTGACATTGACTGCCGTGTAAATGCTTCAGAACTCATATCCTCCGATTATCCCATGTTTCTGGAGATGCTCGAACCATTCGGCCCGGGCTATCCAGCTCCGCTTTTTTCAATGAAAAATTTTCAGGTTAAGCACAGTAAAATTGTGGGCAAATCCCATCTAAAGCTGACCCTTTCCGGCAACAGCAAAGGCGGATTCTCCGGTGGAAATCTGGATCTCGTGGCTTGGGGACATGGTGATAAACTTTCGTTTTCCTGGAACGACATGGAAATAGCATTTAGTCTGGGCATAAACAACTGGCGGGGCAGAAAGAACCTGCAGCTTGTATTGAAAGATGCAAGACCAAAGACGCCGTGATCTCCCGGGGGCAAATCTGATCAAGTGAGGCTGAAACGTCTTACCATTTCGGGATTCAAGTCTTTTCCCAAGCGGGTCTCCATCACCTTCTCGCAAGGGGTGAGTGCCATAGTCGGACCAAACGGGTCAGGTAAATCCAATATTGTGGATGCGGTGCGCTGGGTTCTTGGAGAGCAAAACCCAAGGCTGCTCAGGGCAAAGAGCATGGATGACCTGATATACAGGGGAAACGGCACAAAGGCCCCGCGCAGTGCATATGTTCGCCTCATCCTGGAAAACAGCAGGGGCATGGCCCCTCCAGAGCTGGCATCAATTCCGGAAATAGAGATAGAGAGGATACTTTTCCCAAGCGGGGAGGCCAAGTTCAGGCTCAACAGGAAGAACTGCCGGCTGAAGGACATAAGATACCTGTTCATGGATACAGGTGCCGGGGCAAGGGCTTACTCCATCATTGACCAGGGCCAGGTAGGCCACTTTGTAAGCATGAGTTCAGAACAACGGCGGATGATGGTGGAAGAAGTGGCCGGTATATCCAGGTACAAGGCCAGAAGGGCCGAGGCCTCAGGACGTCTCAGGCAGACCCTCCAGAACCTCGAACGTCTTAATGACATAATAATTGAGGTAAAAAAACAGGCTGCCTACCTGAAAAGACAGGCTGCACGGGCAAATCGCTACCTCAAACTGAGAGAAAGACAGGAGGCCCTCTCTCTGTTCATATTAAAAAGCAGGTGGGCTGCTGCCTGCCAGCAGGAGAAGGAGCTTGCTGCTGTCAGGTCTTACCGGATCCGTAAAAAGGAAGCTCTTGAAATGAAGCTTTCGGCTGCTGATACCAGGCTGAAAGAGATGGATCTTCTCATGGAAGAAAACAGGCAGCAAGTCAAGACATTAAAGGATGAGATAGGGCAGATAGAGGCGGATATCGAGGGTTTGAGCCTCAGGTTGATGGACAGGGAAAAGGAGCTTGTACTCTGCAGGCAGACCACGAAGGGCTTGAAGGAAAAATTTGAAGACATCGATGCCCACAGGAAGAATTACCTGGAGAGACTGAAAGCCCTGGAGAAGAAATTGAAGATCCTTGAGGAAAGGGCAGAGGCAGGAGAGGGAGACAGGCAGAGCCTCCTGGACATGATTGGTGAAGTTGAGAAGAAAGTTTCCGGAAGGCTCAGGAGCCTTGAGACTGCCAGGGAAGCTTTGGTGGATCTTTCCTCTGAAAGGGCAGGACTTAACAGCCGCAAGGCATCTTTGCAGGAGAGCATCAAGGGTCTCAAGAACCGGTTTTCCAGGCTGAACAGCCAGTTTGAAGATGCACGAAAAGAGATTCAAAGATTGAAAGGGGAACGGGAAGGAATTGAAGAAAGAGCAATTGAAGCAGGTGCTGCAATGGGGCTGGAAGAGGGGAGGCTGCGGGATCTGAAAAAGAGGCTGTCAGGGCTTGATGCCCATCTTTCCCGGCTGAGCCGGCAGGCAGCGGAGCAGTCTTCAAGGGTTACCAGGCTCAGGGCAGAGCTTGATACGCTGTCAAGCATCATGTCAGCCAGGATGCAGCCCCTGGATGGGGCCAGGGAACTCTTAAGGGGCCTTGGAATGGAGGCTTGCGCCCTGTCAGATATCCTCCAGGTGGAAAGGGGCTGGGAGGAAATGGTTGAAACCGCCCTTGGAGAAACTGTTCATGCCTTTTTCTTGAAGGATTGCAGCCATAAAGAGATACTGAAGGCTGTTCAAACCATAATAGCCAAGGCTAAGGAAAACCAGGGACTGAGTCTTTTGCCTTCGGTATCTTTGCCTGAAGGCCGTGATGAAAAGGGCACCTCGTTCCAGGCAGCAGGCGACGATCGCAATGGTGTTTCCTGTCTTTCAGAGCGGATCCGGGGAAACGACCAGGCGACTGAAATATGCCGCGTGATACTTTCAAGGTGGTTTTTTGCAGAGGATATTGAATCGGCCTTGCGGTTCAAGGATTCCAAGAGGGTCTCAGGGCCCTTTCACATCATAACCCGGGAGGGATTTGTCATTACGCCATGGAACGAGATAAGGTTTTCCGGCAGTGGCGGCAAGGCAAAAGGCCTCCTGTGGACAAGGGCAAGATGCGGACAGATCTCCCGAAGGCTTGCCCGGGCAGAAAATGCCCTTTTGAAGCTTGAGAATAAATCGGGCGCACTGGAAGAAAAGCGCCAGGGGCTTTTAAAGGAAATTTCACAACTAGAGCAGCGCCTTTTGAATCTGCGTCAGGAAAAAGACGAACTGGAGGCGGAAAAACAGCGCATTGATATGGAATCAAACCGTACCAGGGACAAGATCGAACTGTACGAATTCGAGCAGGAGGAAATCGACAGGGAACAATTCCATCTCAAAGGGGCGCTTTCTGAAGTAGAAGAAAAACTTTCCGGTGTAACGAAAAAAGAGGAGCAGGCTGCAATGAGACTCCAAGAGCTGGAAAGGGCATACAATAGTGCAGATGGTCAGATGAAAGAGCTGCGAAGCCGCCTTCAGAATTATTCGCTGGAAAAGACAAGGATTGAAACCGAGAAAAAGGGTCTTCAGAAAGAGATTTCAAGAATCCTGGAAGAAATAGAAAGATCAGAAAGCCTTTCAAGGGACATTGAAAAGGAGGTTTCTGTTCTTTCCAAAAGGGAAAAGGGCATCATCAGGCAGATTGAAGAACATTCCAGAAAGAAGCAGATCCTTGTGGATGAAGAGACCAGTCTTCTTAAGACTCTTAAAGAGAAGGAGGACAGCCTAGAAGAACTCCTCAGCCGCAGGACGCATCAAGAGGGAGTGAAAAGGGAACTTTCGGCTGACCATTCTGCTCTTTCCCAGGAGCTGCACGAGGTGGATATCCAACTTTCGAAACTCTTAAAGGAAAAGGAATATCTGTCAGAGGCGTGCAGATCAGGGCTCAGGCGGCAGATAGATGCTGATGATTTTGATTTTCCCAGGGATATTCTGGGGCTTTCCCCTGAAGAGGCCGACGAGTCACTGGCACTTGTGAGGCAGAAAATAGAAAGGATAGGCCCGGTAAATCTTACTGCCATAGAAGAATTTGAGGAGCTTGAAGGGCGTCTTTCGTTTCTCAGAGAGCAGGAGGCCGATCTCAGGGCCTCTGCAGATGACATTCAAAAGGCCATTGAGCGCATTGACATGCAGTGCAGGCAGAAATTCAAGCAGGCACTGGATGACATAAACGCAAGCCTTGAAAGGGTGTTCCCCCTTCTTTTTGATGGCGGCCACGCAAGGCTTGGCCTGGAATCTCCCGGAAATCTCCTTGAATCCGGGGTGGAGCTCCTGATAGATATCCCCGGCAAGAGGATAAGAAATCTCAACCTTCTTTCAGGGGGGGAAAAGGCACTCAGCGCCCTGGCCCTGATATTTTCCATCTTTTTTATAAAGCCTAGTCCATTCTGCCTGCTGGACGAAGTGGATGCCCCTCTTGACGAGGCAAACACCGCAAGATTCAATAGATTGATAAGGAAGATATCGCAAAACAGCCAGGTCATACTTGTGACTCATAATCAGAGTGTGATGGAAACTGCCGATACCCTTTACGGAGTCACCATGGAAGAAAAGGGTATTTCTAAACTTATAAGCGTCAGTCTTGTTTAAAAGATTCGGTGCGTGGGGTGCCGTGCAGGATTTAGATGTCAAAGGGCCAAGAGGATAAAACAGGTTTATAAAGGGGTCTGAACAGGTTTTATACCCCTTATGATCTTTGACCTGCCACCTGGTGCGGGCTCCATCTTGACCTCCTTAAAAAAAGGCTTGATGAAAGGCCTTTCATCCCTGGCAAATTCCCGGTTTTGTGATGATCCCATGCTGGCAAGCCTTAAATTGTAGAGAAAGCGGACAAGGGGTTGTTTCGGCGCCATATGCTCCATCATAATAAAAATGCCTCCTGGAACAAGCACCCTTCTGGCTTCTGAGAGGGCGGCATTTCTGGTCTCGGGGGTGAGCTCGTACATGGCATGGGAACATGTGACAACATGGAAGGTCTCCTTGAAAAAGGGAAGATCTGCCACATCCGCCTGGACAAAATGGGCCTGTATCCCCTTTGCAGCTGCCTTCTGCCTGGCCCTTTGAAGCATTCCCCGGGAAAAGTCCACCCCTACAGCCGTTCCCTCTGAACCAAGTTTTTGCGCAGCCCTGAGGGCTACTGCCCCGGTGCCGGTACATATGTCCAAGAGATCCTGTCCGGGAGCAAGGGTACTCCTGTCCAGGAGAAAATCCCTCAGACTGGCACTCTTATCCCTGCTGTGCAGGGCAATAATGGCGTCATAAAAATGGGAAAAGATATCGTAGTAGAACCTGCGCCACCTTTTCACGGCTAGATTTTGGAGTGATCTGTTGACCTGAACACGACTCAGATTTCTTCCAGCTCCAGGGGTTTCTGACCTGCCATTTCCAGCACCTTCCTGATGCCGCCCCGGCTTCCCAGGGCCACAATGATGTCCCCGGCCTTCAGTGGTTTGTCAGGGCGAAGCTGCAGGGACATCTCCTTGCCCCTTTCCTTGATGGCAATTACCATAACACCTGTACGTTCCCTCAGGGAAATATCCTTCAGGGCCTTGCCGTCTAGTTCCGATCCCGGCCCTATTTCTATCTGTTCTATATCCAGGTCAAAGCCAACGGAATGGCTGGCAAGATCCAGGAATTCTGTGAGGGTGGGTTTAAGAACTGCCAATGCCATGCGTGAAGCACCAATCTTATAAGGACTTATAACCTTGGTTGCTCCAACCTGAAACATCTTTTTCTCAGCGTTTTCATTCTCTGCACGGGTAACTATTGTAAGGCCTTGATTCAGGAATTTTGCCGATATGGTTATGTATATGTTGGCAGCATCGGTGTTCAACACGCTTATAAGGCCTTTTGCCCTTTTTATGCCGGCATTTATGAGTACCTCATCCACGGTGGCATCCCCGAGTATCCAGAGAAGCCCGTTTTTTTCTGCCTTTTGGACCGAGCTCTGTTTGTTGTCGATGACCACCAGAGGCTGCCGGCGTACCTTAAGCTCACTGCAGATTACTTTGCCAAGGCGCCCGTAGCCACAGACGATGTAGTGTTTTTCCAGTTTTGAAATCTTTTTTTGCATGCGCCTTCTGCCTATAAGCCCTCTTATGTGTCCTTCTATAAGCCCCTCTGCTATGGAACCAACTGCGTAAAAGAAAAGGCCTACGCCCAGGGTAATGAGAAATATGGTGAATATCTTGCCCTGTTGGCTAAGGGGGTGCACCTCCTTGAACCCAACCGTGGTCAGGGAAATTGCAGTCATATAAACTGCATCCAGGAAATCCCATCCCTCAATAAGCTGGTAGCCGGCAGTGCCGGAAAACCAGAGCATGACCAGCAGGATGGAGATAACTGCTATTTTTTTGGTTATCATACAGCTATTTCAGGCCAGGTGGTATGGCTGGCCGGATGGTTTCAGCACGGGTGTCCTGCAGCAATCCGAATCAAAGCCTGGCGGCCCTGGATAGCACCTTGCTGAAACTTCTCAGGCCCAGCTTGTAATCAGAGGGCAGGTGGACATGCACAACCCGCCTGTTGATATGATTCAGTGCTTCAAAATCACCTACTGCCTGTGCAAATTGGATGTGCCAGAAGGATATGCCGAAACCAGGCACTGGTTCGTAATCCTTTGATCTTTTTCTGGTGAAGATTATGAAGCCTGCGGAGATGGGACCTCCCTTGTGAAGCTGTCCGCTGGAATGAAGATAACGTGGGCCGTAGCCGGCAACTGTTGCACACCCCCTTTCCTGCCTGACAAGGTGGCGCATTTCTCCTATTACCTCGTCTACCACGGGATCATAGGGCAGGTAGGCCAGAAATCCCATGTAGCCCCAGGTGGGAAGCACCTGGAAGATGTCCCTGAGGGTCCTGGCAAGGCCCTTCATGGAGGCAGCCAGGACTGATGATGCCCGGAAGTTTATCCGACTTTGAGGATCAACCCAGAAGGAAACAGGCATCTTGCCTTCCTTTATGTACTGTTCCAGTGTCAGGCGGGTCATCTCCTTTGCAACCTTGACATCTGGTTCATTGAAGGCATTTACTCCGATAAAGTGGCATGCCAGGGCGGTGGCCATCTCCCACAGGAACACCATTGCGCCAAGGTCATAAAGATCATCAAGCTGGAGTCGATAGGTGGGAAAATCCGCTTCTATGAGCTCATTCACAAAGGCATCCAGGGATTGTTCCGGAGGCGTGGATTTCATCCTGGTATACACAAAGGTTCTCTCTCCCCCGTAAAAACCAGGTATGCCCGTGGATTCGCCTACAATGGGCACAAAACCCAGGGTGTCTTTGCCGCTGCTTTCTGCGATAAGCTGTTCAAGCCACAGTGCAAAGGCCTTGACAGGCTTGTCCATGAGGAGCGTCAGCTTGTCCCTGCTCTGACTGCCGTTTTCACCCAGGAATTCCCCCAGCAGGTAGCCAGGGTTCTTATCCGGCGGCACATGCGGGCCGCATTTTTCCACCATGTTGGAGCCCCGCTCCAGGAGTTTGTCTATATCAAGGCCCAGTGCGGCAGCAGGGATCAGTCCGAAGTACGATAATGCTGAATACCTGCCTCCTATGTCCTGAAAGTTCAGGAAGCAGTGACTGAAGCCCCGTTCCTCTGCAAGTTTTTCAAGGGGTGTCTCCGGGTCTGTTATGGCTGCAAAATGCTTTCCGGGCTCAGGGGTCGAGGCCTTGAGTTTTTCCCAGAAGTAGTTGAACAAGGCCTGAACCTCGGTAGTGGTCCCTGACTTGCTGGCAACGATAAAAAAGGTATGTTCAAGCCCGGAGGATTCCACTTTTTCGATTTCCTGGGGGTCGGTGGTATCCAGAACTACCAGGGGAGGGTGACCTTTACTGGGCCCGAAGACCTGTGAAAGGACAAGGGCAAACAGGCTGGAGCCTCCCATGCCCAGCAGGCATACCCGGTCAAATTCAGAGTTTTTGATGAAGTGCCCGAATTCTTTGATCTCGTCCAGCCTGGGCGTAATCCTCGGAATAACATCCATCCAGCCGAGCCTGTTCACTATTGCCGGAAAATCCTCCTCCTTGTCCGACCATAGCGAAGGATCCTTTTTCCAGAAACGATCAAGTAAGGTCTGCTTCTCCTCTAAAGACAGTTTGTAAGGTCTGGTTGCCACGAGTCCCCTCCCTCTCCCTGGGTTTTTTTAAGATATTTTTGAAATATCCCGTATGGGCAGTATTCCTGTCTTATTTAGCCCCGCATCCTGTTCCAGTGCGAAGCTGCCGATTACCGGGATATCCCTGCAATCATTATTGCGGTAGATTCTGCACCTTTTTCCTCATGATTTTGAGTAGTTCTTCCGGCTTTTTGTTGTGCAGTATCTCGTAAAACTGGCTTCTGTAATTTTTTACAAGGCTCACCCCTTCAATTACCACATCGTAACCTGTCCACTTGCCGTTCTTCTTGACAAGCCGGTATTCTACAGGGATCTCCTGGTCATTTTTAATGATCTTTGTAGGGACTGCTGCCTTGGTGGAAGAGAGCATCTTTTCTTCTTCGAAGATGACCTTTTCATTGGAATAGTGCTCTATCTTCGTAAGATAAATCTTCTCCAGGAGTTTGGAAAAGAGCTCCTTGAATTCCTTGAACTGCTCCTTGGTAAACCGCCTGTTATACCTGCCCAGTACCCTCTTGGATATATCATTTAAGTCAAAGATCTGGTTGACGAGGCTGCGGAGTTTCTGGCGGCGTTCCTCCCGGTGTGCATCTCCCTTGTATCTAGGGTCCTTTAATATATCCAGGACCTGATTGACAAGCCTTTCTATCTCCTGTTTGGGCGTGCTGTCCACGGCAACGGCACCTGCACTGACAGGAAGGGTAAAGGCTGCAAGATAAAGTGATATTATAAAAAATGCTGCCAAAAATCCGAGCCTGTTGTCTATTTTCATCTTTACTGCCTCCTGAATTCCACACCGGGACGATTCCGTATTCTTGCCCGGATTCATCATTTAACATTTCCAAACACGTATTTACTGATCAGGCTTTCAATGTCAACAGCAGATTCTGTTTCAGTTATGACATCTCCTGGTTTGAGAATTTCATCGGATCCGCCCGGCTGAATGCTGATATATTTATCTCCAATCAGGCCGCTGGTCTTGACTGAGGCTATTGCATCTTCCTGAATGGGTACGCCCTTGTGGATTTTCATGGTGACCACGGCCACGAAGTCATTGGTATCCAGGACTATTTTGGTGACCCTGCCGATTTCCACCCCGGCCATCTGCACGCTGCTGTCCGACTTCAGCCCGGCCACTGAATCAAATTTGGCTACAAGGTTGTAAAAATCGCCTCCAATGAGCTCCATTTTACCAAGCTTGACCGTGAGGTAGCCTACGCACAAGATTCCAATAAGGACAAATATTCCAACCAGTGTTTCCTGTGAATATTTTTTCATTTCGGTCCTCTTTTTCTATCACATTCCATTTTGGCAATAATCTTTTGATGTTTCCTGGCCAGGGATATTACCTCTTCCAGATCCATCTTGTTTCGGACTTCGACAATCCCGGCCTTTATGGCAAAATCCATGCAGACCTTCCTGTAGCTTTGGGGTTTCATAAGGTCCTGCTTTGAACATTCAGCTGTTATTTCCTTAATGATTAGTTCAGCCCTTGAAGAATCTGCCTGCGGAATTACGGTAAGTATTTCTTCAGGTCCAAACCTGGCTGCATAGCCCGCCGTTCCGAGATTTTCTCTAAGGCTCATGCCGATGCACTGGAAGATCCTCTGGGCTGCAATGTAACCCACCTTTTCCCTTATCTGTTCCAGGCTGTCCACTGAAAAAAGAACTACCGAAAACACCTCCTGGAATTTTCCGATCCTCTCGAGTTCCTGTTTCAGTGCTCGTTCCAATTCCAGCTTGGAATGAAGGCCGGTAAGCTGATCCTGCAAGACTTCCTGGCCGTGAATGAATTGCCAGACCACCTCGTCGTCGCACTGTTCCAGCTCCAGAGGCGTTCCCTGAAAGGCGATCTTTTTGTTTTCGATGATCGCCACCCTGTTGCTGATGAAGAAGACATCCGGGATATCATGGCTGACCATCACCCCGGTAAAACCTATCTCGCGCTGGTAATGGGCAACCATATTGAGCACGGCATTTTTTCTCAGGGGGTCCAGGCCGGTGGTGGGTTCGTCAAAGAGGATCATATCAGGTTCGGTTACCACTGCCCGTGCCAGGGCGACTCTTTTCTGCATCCCCCCGGAAATCTGGGAAGGGTATTTGTGTTCAACATCTCCAAGTTCAAACTGCTCAATACGGAACATCACCTTTTCCCTTATTTCCGCTGAAGACATCCTGGTCCGTTCTGCCAGGGGAAGAGCGATGTTTTCAAAGATTGTCAGGGAATCGAACAAGGCATTGTTCTGAAACATGTAACTGAGGGAACGTTTGAATTGTTTCCATTCCGCCTTGGTGAACTTGCTAAGCGGCTTGCCCCTTACAAGGATATGGCCGGAATCCGGCTTGAGAAGGCCTATTATGTGCTTCAGCAGCACACTTTTGCCTGCACCGCTTTTTCCTATGATGGCCGTTATTTCTCCCTGATAAATGGAAAGGTTGGCCCTGTCCAGTACCTGGAGATTACCAAAGCTCTTGCATACGTCTTTGAATTCAATAAAGGGTTCAGGCATGATTTTTTAGAGGAGAAAGGAGGTAAGGATGTAATCTACCACGAGTACCAATACGCAGGATATGACCACTGCGGACGTGGTGGCGAGGCTGACTCCCCTGGCGCCAAAGCCTTCAGAGCGCATATGGGTAAAATAGCCCTGATAACAGCAAATGGTGGAGACTATCAGGGCAAAGGCCAGGCTTTTCAAAAAGCCGCCAGTGACGTCTTTAAGCACAACGCTGTCGTATATTCTGTTGAAATAGATGCCGGAGTTTATGCCCAGGAGGACAACACCTGTAAGAAATCCTCCGAATATGCCTATGACATCGAACAGGGCCGTGAGCATGGGAAACACAATGACAGAGGCTGCCATCCTGGGGCTGACCAGATAGCGCATGGGGTTTATGTCCATGGTATCAAGGGCGTCGATCTGCTCGGAAATGCGCATTATACCTATCTCTGCTGCTATTGAGGAACCGGCCCGGCCTATAACCATGAGGGCAGTGAGAACCGGTCCCAGCTCGCGAATCAGGGAAAGGGCTACTGCTGCACCAAGCATTCCCTCGGAACCGAATTTTACAAGGGTGTAATATCCCTGCAGCCCTAGGACCATGCCTGTGAACAGGCCGATAAGGCTTATTATGAGAAAGGATTTTACACCAATGAAATATACCTGCTGAATTATTTTCCTGAATTGGAAGGGAAGGGAAAATATGAGGGCAAACCCCCAGGCGAAAAAGATGCCCACTGCTCCAAGCTCGCCTATTATTTCCAGGGTTCTTCTTCCCAGCCAGTTGATGCTGCCCAAGAAGCCCTGGTTGCCGCTGTCCGCAGTTTTTTCAGCCATTTGCGGGATGTGCTCCTAGTGTGACTTCAGGAAAGAATCGCATTTTTGAACTCGTCGAATCCTACCCGCATGATCAGTCTTCCCAAGCGTTCGGTCTTTTTTGCGTGGTTGTTAAAGTACTCTATTACCCTTTCAGCCAGTTCCAGGGCCTCTTCATTGCTCATGCCCTTTTTCAGCTCACGGGCCAGAAGGGGCCTTGAACCGCCATTTCCTCCAACGGTGGCAATCCATCCAGCATTCTTGGCATGAAAGCCAAGATCCTTTATGCAGTTTTCAGCACACTGGTTTGGACAGCCTGAAACCCCTATCTTGAATTTCCAGGGCAGCTTCATGCCGTGGTAGCGCCTGTCGAGCTCGGCCGCAAGGGCCAGGGAATCTCCCTTGGCAAGCCTGCAGAAAGTTGTCCCCGGACATGCCTTTACACTCCTTACGCAAAGGCCCACCGCGGCACCCGGGTTTATGTCAAGTTCCGACCAAATGCTGTCTATATCTTCTTCCTTAAGTCCCACAATGGCTATGCGCTGTGCACTTGTTATCTTAAGGGCGGCACCGTACTTTTCCGAGACATCGGCAAGCTTCCTGAGCTGCTGGGCAGTGACGAGCCCCATGCCAAGATGGGGGACAATCGCGTAAGTCTTCTTGTCTCTCTGGATTACTGCCCCCTTTTCTCCGTCTTTCAGCATGATCTGTCGCCTCGTCTCATTCTATTTCTATGCACTTGGTCGGACAGATGGCTGCTGCCTGCTCCAATAATTCCTTTTCAATTTTTTCTCCATGCCCGACATATTCTGCCTTTTCAAAACTTTCATCCATTTTAAAGGCGTCTGGAGAGACTTCTTCGCAGCTGCCGCATCCCTTGCACTTGATCTTGTTGATGAAAACCTGGCTGTCCATTGAATCTCCTCGGCGATAATCACAAATTTTCTCGCGTACCGCCACTTTTTCCTGACTGCAAAATCAAGACGGTTTCTGGCTGGTTTCAGACACCGCTCAAACCATGATAAAAAAGGCCTTTTGAAAATAATCTGGAAGTCTCGGAAATGTCAATGGAATGTTGGTTTCAAGGATAAATTAGACTTGCTCCAGGAGTGCTTTCAGCATTCGCGAAAGCCTGGCAATAGTAAAAGGCTTGCTGAGAAAAGGGATCTTGTCTGGAAGAATGCCTTGTTTTTCAACGACTTCCTGACTGTAACCCGACATGAACAATACGGGCAGGTCCGGAATCAATTTTTTTATTTCATCTGCCAGGGCCAGACCGCTGGTACCCGGCATGACCACGTCCGTTATGAGGAGTGATGGTATAGGGGCATCGGGACTTTTCAGGTATTCAACAGCCTGTTCTGCATTTGAAAACAGGGCCACGTCAAAACCAAGCCGTTTCAGGAAATCGCTGACGGTCACCTTGACCAGTTCCTCGTCTTCAACGAGCATCACGAGCTGGCCGGGCTTGGCCCTGTAAATGGTGTCAATGTCATCCGGTATATTGCCGACTGTCAAATCCTTTTTGGTCAGCGGAAGCACTATGTTCACCATTGTACCTTCTCCCGGCTTGCTTTCCAGGAAGACATGCCCTCCGCTCTGCTTAATGGTGCCGTAGACCATGGCCAGGCCAAGTCCTGTGCCTTGTCCCAGGGGCTTTGTGGTGAAGAATGGTTCAAAGGCCTTTTCCAGCACTTCTGGTTCCATCCCGCATCCAGTGTCTCTGACCTGGATGGAGGCAAAGATTCCTTCTTTATGCAGGGCTGCGTCTTTGATTTCAGATCTGTTCAAGAGTCTGGTTGTTATGGTGATGCTGCCTCCGTCTTCCATGGCATCCCTGGCATTGATGGCAAGATTCAGTAAGACCTGCTGGAACCTTCCTGGGTCCACTTCTACCATCAAATCTTCCGGGGCCAGGTCAAATTTTAAAATGATGTTATCGCCCAGAAGCCTTTCAAACAGCCGCGAAGAGTCCCTGACGGCCTGATTCAATAATATTTTTTTGGGCTGAAGGGCCTGTTTTCTGCTGAAGGCCAGGAGCTGGTTGGTGGTCTCAGAGGCCCTTTTGGCCGCCTTTTCTATGATTCTGAGCTGTTTGGAAGTGCTTGATTCCGGATCAGCATCCATGAGGAGCATCTGGCAATATCCGAGTATGGCAGTGAGCTGATTGTTGAAATCGTGTGCAACCCCTCCCGCCAGCCTTCCTATGGCGTCCATTTTCTGTATTTCTCTGATTTGTTCTTCGAGCCTCCTCTGGGAGCTTATGTCAGTCCCAACTATGATCAGATGAACGTGTTGCTGTTCATTTTCAGAAAAGCAGGACGAGTAGCGGCAGATTTTCCATGATATCTGGAACTTTTTATTCCCGTTCCCAACGGCCTGTGCATCTACAACAGAGGTTCTGCCTGTACTGGCGGCCTTCTGAAAATCCTGTATGAACAGGTTTCTGGAGGTCGGATCCAGGAATAGGTCCCAGAAAAAGCTGCCCTTGTAATTGTCTTCATCTTCAGACAGGGCGAACATATCCTTCATGGTTTTGTTTATTCGAATCAGTCTGCCGCTGCCGTCTACCTCGGCCACCAGTATTCCGGCAGCTTCTATGGTGAGACGGTGGAAATCACGCTCCTTGTCCAGTATCTTTTCCAGTTCAGCCCTGTTGCTTATATCTTCTATGAATGCATAACCGCCAACAACAGAGCCTTCTTCGTTTCTTATGGGAAAGGCGTTTATGGAAACCATCACCCTTTTATTGCCGCCCGGAATGGTGTATTCACCCTGATATTTGATGTCCCTGCCCCTTAATACCTCGCGTGAAAAATCTCGAAGGTGAGGGAATTTGGATGACAAGGTATTTGAGCCTATAACTTTATTCTTTTTCATGCCTGCAAGCTGAACCAGCTTATCGTTGCAGTCAATTACAAAGCCGTGCCTGTCGATGCACATGATGGCAAGAGGCCCTCGCTGGAAAAAAAGCCGGTAGCGCTCTTCTGCCTGGGAAAATGCCAGTTGACTCTCTTTTTCGGCGGTTATATCGGTCAGGAGAAAAAGGTGCTGCCCTGTCAGGTCGGGACATGCTTCCGTCACCAGTTTCTGCTTTACCCACGTGATGTTTCCATGTTTGTGGGTCAGGCGGTAGGCAATTGAAAATTCGCTGGTATCAGGTGTTATGGATTTTAGTGCATCCACGGCCCGGTACCTGTCCTCTGGATGTATCACCAGGCTGAAAAGGCTTTCAGTGCCTGTAAATTTTTCAGCCGGCAGACCTGTCCACCGCTCTACGGTTTTGGATACAAAGGTTATATGCAGTGCATCGGCATCCTTGGTGCAGAGGGCACCAACAGGAAGTGCGGAAAGGATAGTTTCTGCAAGGTCTTGCTGGACTTTTTTTTGTGGAGCAGCTGTTATTATCTTTGTCATCATCAAACCAGATGCCCAGCGTGGAAGCTGTCAAAATGAAAAGGGACTATCCTCCTTTTCCTCATAGCGGATTTCGTCAACAGGTTCCTTCTTATCCCATCCTGCGTAAAGCCTGTCCGGCGCATTGAAGACAAGGCCGGGCACAGTTCCTATAACCCTGTAACCGTGAACAACACCAGGAGGTACCAAAACGAATCTGGCTTCATCCTGGCCGGCATAAAACTGCATGAAAGATCCAAAGGTGACCGAATCCTTTCTGTTGTCCCACAGCCTGATTTCGAAATTTCCAGGCCCGAGAAAATAAAAAAGGTCTGTCTGATTCCTGTGGGCATGCGGACCCCTTACAATGCCGGGATATGTCATGGAGCAGTATGCCATCTCCGGAAAGGTTTGATCCTTAAGTTCGTCCTTCCTGAAGAGTTCGCAAAGCCAACCCCTTGAATCAAGAAACTTGGAAAGCGGTCTGATGATGACGCCGTCAATTTTACCTTTTTGAAATTCCACGCTTCCTCCTGTTTTAAGCGGAGATTTTCATGCCCGGCATCCAGATATCCGGAATGTCAGAAATGTCCCGAGCGCTTACGAGTGCCTCGGCCAATTCACCGGCCCTCTTAATGGCAAAGGGATGCCGTTTTATATCTCCCCTTTTTTCAACTCCGCGTATCAGCAGAGCTGCCGTAAATTCTGCGTCCAGGGCATCAAAAAAGTAGCGCATTACACGTATTACCCCGTCAAAGAGCAGCTTTCCCTTGGTTGCACCTACAGAAAGAAAAACACCCTTTGGCCTTTTTCTGTCAGGCTGGATGTTTTTGAGAACGTACTTTCTGACCCAAAGTGCCTGTGACCGTTCAACAAGTGCCTGAGTCCTGGATGTTATATTGTAAAAGAAGATGGGAGACGAAACCACTATGACGTCGGCATTTTCAATCTTGGGATAAATGGCAGCCATGTCATCTTCCAGGACGCATTCTCCGTTCTTGTCGCAGCTTCCGCATTCTATACAGGGGCCGACATCGGATTTATAGAGAAAGATCTTTTCAGTGGCTGCGCCGGCAAGTTCAGCTCCATCAAGGAAGGAGTCTGCCAGCAGGTCGCTGTTGCCGCCCTTTCTGGGGGACCCTGAAAATATAAGTACCGATCTCGGCCGCATTGGACACCTCAGTTTTTTTGTTTGTTTTTAAGCCAGAACAGACTGCGCAAATTTTCCCTGAAGAAATCAGGTGATGCTATTTCAAGCCTATTCAACCGGTGAAGATTATTTATTTAACTTAAACAAATTGTATTTATTCAGCAATTATTGGGCTGTGCTTTTTAAAAAATTAAGTTTTGGAGCTGGTTTTAATATGGGCTGATGGAAAAAGTCTTCTTCAGGCCTTTTC
Organism: Deltaproteobacteria bacterium; assembly: GCA_027028245.1. GTDB lineage: Bacteria > Desulfobacterota > Dissulfuribacteria > Dissulfuribacterales > QOAL01 > QOAL01. The sequence goes on along the minus strand of JALVJO010000185.1, from coordinate 71 downwards.
CTTTAGAATGTCACGAATTTCAGAAAGAAGCTCCTCTTCCATGGAGGGCTTTGGAGGCTCAGCCGGTTCTG
>JALVJO010000184.1 GCA_027028245.1 Deltaproteobacteria bacterium | reverse complement strand
TCAGATGCATGGAGCATGGAATCGTGCCGTGTCTGGCAAATAAAAAAAACCGTTTTTCCCTGCTCCATGTGCACGATCTGGCTGATTCTGTTGTGGCCTGGATGAGAAGCGGGAAGACAGCTGGCAGAATCTATGAACTTCATGACGGTTTCCCAGGGGGGTACAGCTGGAATGATGTGGCTGAGATATTCAAGAGCGTCTATAAACGCAGGGTATTCAAGCTGTATATTCCAAAAGGGCTTCTCCACACAGCAGCGCTATTAAACTATGCCATGGGGCGTCTTACCGGAAGCCCTGCCATGCTGAGCCCGGGAAAGGCGAGGGAGCTTGCACATCCAGACTGGGTTTGTGATAATGGCAAAATTTTTGAGGATACGGGCTGGATGCCCAGAATTCGGCTGGAGGACGCGCTGAGGCACAGGCTTATTTGAAAAATGGTCTTTTAAACAACTGAAATTTCCTCTAATATAGAGCTTTTAAATGGAACTTCAGCCTTTTACGGCCTGCGCCGACAGCGGCTGAAGGAGGTGAGAGGATTCATTCTTATGAAGGCGGAAAAGGTGGTTCTGGAAAGGATAGTGGAGATACTGCAGCCCTTCGTTTCAGGCAAGATGGAAATTACCCCGGGCATGGATATTGAAAGCGACCTTGCCATAGATTCCCTTAAGTCTATGGAAATTCTTGCAAGTCTCGAAGATGTTTTTGATATATCCATCCCCTTGAACGTCCTCTCAGAGGTGCGCACGGTTGAAGAGCTTGCCGTTCAGATCCAGAAGCTTGTCGAGGCCGAAAAATAATGGGGCTTTTTGACAAATTCGAGAATATTACCGCCTCCCTGAATGTCATAGAGCAGCAATGCTGCGCCTTTTTCAATATAGTTATCGAGGAAATCCTTTCAGCCACCGAGGCAGTTATAAATGGCCGCAGGGTAATTCTGGCAGGGACCAATAACTACCTCGGACTTCCCCTCAGGAAGGAATGCAAAGAAGCTGCCTGCAGGGCCATTGAAAAGGAGGGGACTGGAACCACCGGCTCCCGCATGGCAAACGGCACATATTCATCCCACGTTGCCCTGGAACAGGATATCTCAGATTTTTACGGAAGATCAAATACCATTGTCTTTACCACGGGTTACAGCGCAAACCTGGCAATGCTTTCAACGCTTGTGGGCCCGAAGGATATAGTGCTCCTGGATGCCGACTGTCATGCCAGCATCTACGACGGATGCCGACTTGGAGGAGTCCAGGTGTACAGGTTCCGCCACAATGATATAGATGATCTGGAAAAGCGCCTTAAAAGGCTTCAGAAACAGGACACAAACATCCTTATTGTGCTTGAAGGTCTTTACAGCATGCTGGGGGATCGGGCGCCTTTGCGGGAAATCGCGTCCGTCAAGGAAGAATACGGGGCATATCTCCTTGTAGATGAGGCACATTCCCTGGGCGTACTGGGGAGCAGAGGCCGGGGGCTTTCAGAAGAAGCCGGGGTGGAGGATGCGGTAGATTTTATAGTGGGCACCTTCAGCAAGAGTCTTGGGTCAATAGGCGGGTTCTGCACAAGCAACCACAAGGAACTTGAAATCATCCGTTATGCCAGCCGGCCCTATGTATTTACAGCCTCTTCCTCCCCTGCAAATATTGCTGCAGCAAAGGCGGCCCTTGAAATCATCCGCAGGGAGCCGCAGCTTAGGGAAAGACTTTGGGAAAATGCAAATGCCCTCTATGGAAGACTTAAGGAAATGGGTTTCAGGGTCGGTCCTGAGCCGAGCCCGATCATTCCCGTCCGTTTTGAAGAGGTCGCCAGGGCATTTGCCGCCTGGAACAGGCTGCTTGACCAGGGGGTATATGTCAACATGGTTCTTCCTCCCGCAACCCCTGACGGTACAGCGCTATTAAGGTGTAGCCTGAGTGCAGCCCATACAATGGAGCAGGTAGAAAAGATTGCCGGGGCATTTTCCGCCGTCAGGGATTTTGAATAAAAATCCTTTTTGAATCTGATACCTGCATGCCGGATTACCCATCTTAAAGATTCCCCCATGTCATGAAATTTATTGTCAGCCTCTTAAAACGCTATCCCGGACAGAGTGTCATCACCCTGATAGCCATGCTCTTTGCCGGAATCGCAGAAGGCTTCGGCATGTCCATGCTGCTGCCCCTTTTGAGCCTCTGCACCGGAAGCAGTGGTTCGTCATCCGGCCACCACGGCAATTCAGCCCTGGAAAAGGCAGTAACCGCTTTTTTTTCATTCCTGCATCTTGAACCCTCTATTGTACTTCTTCTGGTAATTTTTGTTCTCAGCATAGTTATAAAGGTGATCCTGGTCCTTCTTGCCAATAAAAGGGTGGGCTATATGGTGGCCAACGTGGCAACAGACCTGCGTCTTGCCCTGCTTAAGGCAGTTTTCAA
>JALVJO010000183.1 GCA_027028245.1 Deltaproteobacteria bacterium | reverse complement strand
TGAATTTACTGGGGTGAGCGGAGGGATTTGAACCCTCGGCCTCCGGGGCCACAACCCGACGCTCTAACCAACTGAGCTACGCCCACCACCGAAATCATTATTTGTCAAACAGCGCATATTTAATACAGGCACTATGCTTTTCTGTCAAGGTTCCTCCAAAAGGCTCTGCCAAAGCTTGGCCTGGGATGGTCTCTGTTCCTCACGTGTATCTTGATTGTCCGGTTCATGGGGATTTCCAGCTGAAAATTCGGCCAGTGCAGGTTCAGGAGGTTTCGGGGCCAGGAAAAAGTAGCGTTCGAAAAGTCTTTGAAAATCTGTCCACCCTGCTTCTGAGCCTTCCTCTTTGAGTCCGCCCAAAAAGTTAAGCTTGGCATCCAGATCATCTATCATGTGGAAAACCACTGCCTCCTCGGTCATTGGAAGAACAGGGGAGCCGAATTCTCTTTGGCCGTGGTGGCTTAGTATTATGTGTTTGAGGGCAAGAATGGTCTTGGAGTTTTGAGGCAATCTTGCGGTGTCAACGGCCTTTTCCACCATCTGAAGGCCCATGGCGATATGGCCCAGCAGTCTTCCCTGGTCTGTATAGTCTATGGGCGGGCTTTTCCAGCTCAGTTCCCTTGTTTTTCCTATGTCGTGGCAGAGACTTGCTGCAATCATGAGGTCCCTGTCAAGGTGAGGATAGAGCTTGCACACAAGCTCTGAAAGCTTCAGCAGATTCACGCTGTGTTCCAGCAGACCCCCGATATAGGCATGGTGCATCTTCTTGGCTGCCGGAGCCTGGCAGAAGGAATTTCGAATTTCAGGGGCTGAAAAAAGTTCCTCCAAAACCTTTTTCAGATCGGGCTTTTTCACTGAGCTAATGGCCTTTTGGCAGAAATTCCAGTATCTTGTCCTGTCGATAGGCGCGGCAGGCAGAAACATGGCCGGATCTATTTCTTCATCCGGCCCCAGGGCCCGTATGTTATTCACCTTGAGCTGGCACTGGCCATTGAATTCTACCGCCTCTGCCCGGACATCTATTATGTCCCCTTTTTCAAAAATGGTGTCCAGTTCCTTTGCCTTTTCCCAGACCCTGGCTTCCATGGAACCTGTATTGTCTGAAAGAGTCATGGAGATGAACGGGGAGCCGCTTCTGGTTTGCCTCATGGATTTTGAGGAGACACAAAAAAGTCCTGAAATCTCTATGCCAGGACGAATTTCTCCTATACAGATGCCCTTTTCCATGCTCAAACAGCCTTGAATCTCTGGGCAACCGGATAGCGTCTTCCGCAAGAAAAGGCCTTTGCCGTAACCTTGGGTCCTAATGGTGCCTGGATCCTTTTGTATTCGTTTGCATCCACCATTGAAATAATCTTTCTGACCATCTCAGCAGGATAGCCTTCGTCGACAATTTCCTGCAGGGTGAACCGTTTTTCAAGATAAAGTTCAAGAATGGGATCAAGAAGCTCATAGGGCGGAAGATCATCTTCGTCTTTTTGTCCAGGCCTCAATTCCGCTGAGGGAGGTTTTTTAAAGACCCTTTCCGGAATCAGGGTTCTGCCCCGGTTGGCAAACCTTGAAACCTTGTAAACAAGGGTCTTGGGAACGTCGGAAATAAGGGCATATCCTCCGCTCATGTCCCCGTAAAGGGTACAGTAGCCCACAGCCAATTCACTTTTGTTTCCGGTGGAAAGGACCATGTGGCCGAGCTTGTTGGAGATCGCCATGAGAAGATTGCCGCGGATTCTGGCCTGGATGTTTTCCTCAGTAACATCCATGGGAAGGCCGGAAAAGAGTTTTTCCAGGGTCTGAAGGTAGGAATCAAAGATTCGCGAAATCGGCAGGGTGACTGTATCTATATGGAGGTTGGATGCAAGGGCCCTGGCATCTTCAAGGCTTTCAACAGAGGTATAGGCTGAGGGCATCAGGACTCCAAGTACATTTTCCCTGCCCATGGCCTCAACTGCAAGGCAGGCTGTAAGTGAAGAATCTATTCCGCCGCTAAGTCCCAGGGTGACCTTTCCGATGCCGCATTTTTGCGTGTAATCCCTGAGTGCAAGTACAAGGGCCTTGTAAATCTGTTCCTCATCACGCAGTGAAATGTCTTTTCTTTCACCCGAAAGGCTCTCCAAGTCTGCCACAACAAAATCCTGACAGAAATCCCCTGCCTGGATAAAGATCTCTCCGTCCGGGCCTACGCCGAAACTTCTGCCGTCAAAGACCAGGCAGTCCTGGCCTCCCACACTGTTGCAATACAGGAAGGGCCTCTCATATTTTCGGGCCAGCCCCCTGATTATACCGGCCCTGGTTTCTGGTTTTCCGAGAGAAAAGGGAGATGATGAAATATTTATGAAAAGATCAGCTCCCTTATGCGCCAGGACGTCCACGGGATCTGTTTCATAGGTCTCGCAGGAGGGACAGAATGCCGGTTCGTTCCATATATCTTCACATATGGTTATTCCAAGACTCAACCCATG
>JALVJO010000182.1 GCA_027028245.1 Deltaproteobacteria bacterium | reverse complement strand
GAATGATGCCCCGCTTCGGACATATCGTCCGCCGGCTGCTATATGGGCCTGCTCATGGGCACGGACTTCCCGGTCCCTTTTTTCAAGTTCCAGTACGCGAAGAACCTCTTCTCTTGTAAGCTCATGGCCGTCTGGAGCCTTTCTGTTGCCCGGTGGATAGGATGTTTTCCACTTATTTTCCTGTGAAGAGTTTTGGCCAGATCCTATACGAATAGAATCCCTATTATCATTATCTGGAGACCCATTGGCCTTGGTGGAGCCGCTTTTTTTTATTTCCTGAAGAGATTTTTCAGGAGTGATCTCAGCGGGGTTGGCTGAACATGTTGAAATATCCATGCAGCTGCTGCCTGAAACCGTTGTCATGCTGATGGCCTTTCCAATCGGGGAAAGCAAGGAGCCTTTTACATTTAGTAGTTACGCTTTTGGGACGCGGTTTTTGGATTCTACTGTTATATTTTTCGGTAACAGCGGGCAGAAAATCAAAAAAGGGAGCATTCCCGGTTCGTCCCTGGACGATGAATGGCAAGGATCGGCGCATTTCTTTCAAGGTTCACCAAGCCGCTGTGCAGATTTCAAATTCTTCTCGAATAAAGACATGGCCAATCTCAGCGGCTTGACTGCGGCTGAAGTTGGCTTCCTTGTGGTGAAACCTTTCAAGAAACTCCCCGATCCTTGCCCGTGGTACACATGGGGGCCAAACCGGGAATGCTCCCTCAAAAAATCTGTGCAGGTGATAAAGGCCCTACTGGTATTGATCCTGGATTTGCAATGATCTTTTTCCGATAAAAGAAGGAGCAGGGCCTGCTATTTTGTGCGTGTCAAATCCAGTTGAAGAAAAAAGCAGCCCCTGTTTGTACAGAGAACCAAGGTCTGAAAAATCTTAAAAATGATTCCTCCATTTCTGATTTCCCTATTAAAGGAGCACCTGGGCGAACCGCTTTTTCAGGGCAGCACAGGGAAGGATTCTGCCCAAAGGGATCTTTCATCCCTGAAGCCCGGAGATATCATCCAGGGGAAAATAGTAGGCAGGGATGGTGCACTGGATATCCTGGAATATGATTCCGGAAAAATAAGGGTCATGGGCCAAGTAGATCTTCAGGTAGGGACAAGAGTCAGGCTAAGGGTAACCAAGGTATCCAGCCCCCTGGAAGTCAGGCTTGAGGAGGTGATCCCGGACAAGGCCGGCCCGAGACAGGATGCTGTGGAAAGGGCTGCAGTCAGGATGGAGGAAAGTTTTTCACGATTGAAGGGCATTATTAGGTACGCAAAAAAAAGGCCGGCTGCTCCTGAAGAAAGGCCGGCACTGCCGGAAAAGAGTGCGGCAAGTCCTGCAAGAATCCTGAAAGCACTGAGTCTTACCGGCAGTGAAAAGGCCGAGGATCTTAAGGCACTGGCACTTTTCCAGGCCGCATACGGATCAAAGATTTTAAAAGTCCTTGAGAGGACCCAAGGCACTGAAGGTGCTTTTCCGGGGGCAGGGCGTAAAAATCCTGATGATTTGAGCTCAAAGGAGAAGCCGGAGGTACCACTTAGCCAAGGCAGGGCTGCTGGAAATGTCTCTTCTAAAACGCAGGATGTTGTTTCCGTATCTAAATTTCAAAAAGAGCTGGGAGTGCCTGTTCAAACATCCAGTCCAGCACAGGAGGCCGTTTCCGGGAAAGCAAAGGACCTGGAGGCCTTTTCTCCTGCAGCCGGGCCATCAGTGGATGAAGAGGCGGGCAATTTGCAAGATTCACAAGGCAGTAGGGGCTCCCCCCTTATGGGCAAGAAGACTGATACCATAGAAGATAGAGGAAGTATTAACCCTGATAAGCGCCCAGCCTCACCAGGACCTTCATGCAGCGGACAAAGAAGCGGTTCAAAAGAGGAAATCATTTCCAGAAACGTTTCTTCTTCTATCGAAGAAGATGGGGCCGATCCTTCCAGGATATCATTTAGGCGCTCCGGCAGTTTTGGCCAAGACATGAGCGGCGTCAGGGAACATACAGGCCAGGGTGGGGGAGATAAGGTCCCGGGGGCAGCCGGTCCTCAAGAGGATACAGGCCGTTCTTCCACCGGGACAAGACCTGCAGCCAGCGAATTTTCGGTTTTGAATAAAAATGCCTCTTTTCTTCGTCAAGATGGCGCAGTGAGCGAGAGCACAACTAAAGACGAAATTCAAAGGGGTGCAGTGGCAGGAAAGGGCCTTGAGGGGGCTGAAGCCGCAAAAAGGCATGACGGCAGGGTGCCTGCAGCTGAAAACAGTGGCCCCGGAAGTATTGATACGTCCGTTTCAATGGATACCAGAACGTCTTTGGTGGAGGGAAGGGAAACGGAGCATGCAGTTTTTCGTGAATTTTCAAGCCATGTGGAGCTTGCTTCACAGCTTCAGCATCACGTCCTCAAGGAGGCAGGCCTCAATATTTTTATCTTCCCTTTTCTATTTGCCGACCTGGAAGGAGCCGGCCAGTGGGGTTTTTGGAAGGAGCAAAACAAGGCTTCAGGGGAAAAGAACCCGGAAACTTCCGAATACCACCTGGTATTTGATCTTTACCTTAAAAGACTGGGCCAGTTGAATATTCATCTTCTTAAAAAGGAAGACAATCTCAGCCTTCTCCTGGCTGCAGAAAAAGACAAGCTTCCTGTCATCAGACAGGGTCTTTCAGAGGTCTCCACAAGAATTAAGGCCCTGGGGTTCAGGTTTGAAAGCATTACCTGCCTCCCCTTGGAAAAGGGAAGCGGGGCCCTGGTTTCATCCTTTTTCATGGATTCAGACAGGGACACCAGGTTTCATCTGGTTACGTGAGACAGGCTTGATATCAGCATGCATAAACAGAAAAAACACAAGATCAAAAAGGCAGTTGCTCTGAAATACAATGCGGTTGAAGATAATGCCCCGCGAGTCAGTGCCAAGGGCCAGGGCGCTGTTGCCGAGAAGATCATAGAGATCGCAAAAGAGTCAGGAGTGCCCATAAAGGAACATGGCGACCTGGTAGAAATACTTTCCCGCCTTGACCTGAATGTTGAAATCCCGCCTGAAACCTACGTTATAGTTGCTGAAATACTGAGCTGGGTCTACAGGCTCAACAGGAAAGTCTGACCCGGCAGATCCTGCTCGTAGCATTCCCGGTTTGTCCTCCATTTGTGCCACTGGCAAGGGAGGAGTATTTCTTGAAAGGTTTCACCATAAGGAAGCCAACTTCAGCCGCACTCAAGCCGGTGAGACTGGCGATGTCTGTATTCGGGAAGAATTTGAAATCTGCACAGCGGCTAGGTGAACCTTGAAAGGAATACGCCGATCCTTGCCCTTCTCTTTCAGGGACAAACCGGGAATGCTCCCATCCTGCTTCACTTTCTTAAATCGTGGTTTTTGTTTGTCAGGCACGCCTCTTGCTTTTATTCAGGCAGGAGGACAACCAGGACATGAAATCACAGGTGTCAATTCATCCCTATTCGAGACTGGGCAATATGGAGGCCCTGGAAGGGGCTGTTATCCTTGAGCGCAAGCTGCAGGTTGCTTCCAGCAACATGGCCAATTTGGAAACAAGGGGTTTTAAGGCACAGGGCATAACCTTTCAGGAGTATCTCCTTAAGGAACAGGACGGTTCCAACCGCACTGCAAAGGGTGAAGTTACATGGGCAGATTTTTCCCAGGCACCGGTACGTTTTACAGGAAATCCATATGATTTTGCCATTGACGGGGAAGGTTTTTTCGTAGTTCAGACCCCTAACGGCCGAATGTATACCCGAGACGGCAGTTTCAAGCTGGACAGCGAATACAGGCTTGTAACCCGTCAGGGTTATCCCGTCATTGGTGACGGTGCTCCCATTACCCTTGAAGATACCACGGGAACAGGTGTCTGGCTCAGCGAGGACGGCAATTTTTTTGTTGATGAAACCCTTACGGCAAAGCTGGACGTGGTGAGTTTTAAAGACAAGCTCGGGCTCAAGAGGGTCGGGGGGAATTTTTATATGGAAACAAATTCATCAGGCATCGCAGTCCCCCAGGAAACTCCTGTCAAGCAGGGATATCTTGAAGATTCCAATGTCAATTCCATGAGGGAAATGGTTCACCTTATCGATCTTTATCGGGGTTATGAAATGCAGCAGAAGGCCCTGCAGTCTGCAGACCAGCTTGACAGCAAGGCTGCAAACGAACTTGGAAAGACAAGTACATAGGATATGGAGGAGTTGAAACATGAGAGCACTCTGGACCGGGGCATCAGGTATGAACAGCATGCAGTTCAACCTGGATGTCATCTCCAATAACCTGGCCAACAGCAAGACCACTGCGTATAAAAAGAGCCGGGCGGATTTCGAGGACCTTATATACCAGACCATGCGGATGCCAGGGGCCGAAAACGGCGATGGGACCGAAGTGCCTACCGGGATGCAGATAGGGCTTGGTTCAAGGCCGGCTTCCGTTCAGAAGATTTTCACCCAGGGAGATTACCAGACCACGGGAAACGAGCTGGACTGGGCCATAGAGGGCAGGGGATTTTTCAAAATTCTCAGCAACGGCGAAGACTTTTATACAAGGGATGGCTCCTTCAAGCTGGACCGGGACGGCTACATAGTAAACTCCAATGGAGACAGGCTGCAGCCCGAATTTGCAGTACCCCAGGGAACGGTCAATATAACCATTGATTCATACGGCATGATTACGGCATCAGATGAATCGGGAAATGCCCTGGCCTCGGCCCAGTTGACCATCACTGATTTTCCAAATCCGGCAGGTCTCTTGAGCGTGGGAAGAAACCTTTTTCGTGCAAGCGAGGCATCGGGAGACCCTATAGAGGGCAATCCCGGCACGGACAGCTTCGGTACCATGGCACAGGGCTTTCTGGAACAGTCCAACGTGGACGTGGTCATGGAGATGGTTGACATGATAGTGACCCAGCGGGCTTACGAACTTAATTCAAAGGCCGTTCAGACTGCCGATGAGATGATGGGAATCGCAAATAACCTGAAACGATAAGCAGAATTTTTCAGTACATGGTCATGAAGACAGGAAAAACAAAACATACAGCGCGTGACAGGGACATTCTTCTGAAGTTATTGGTTCTGGCAGTTGTCCTTGCAGCTTTTTTCAGGGCAGGAAATGGCACAGCCCAGGCCTCAAATCTCCAGCTGATGGATCCCGATATCCTTGGGGCAAAATATGAAAAATATCTTCGGTCTCATGCTTCGTGGCCAGCCGGCCAGATGGAGATCCAGAATATACGGATAAATCCCAGGAAGATCTGGCTGCCCCCAGGAAAGATTTCATACCGAATAGAGGAATCCGCAGGTGGTGCCCTGCTGGGCAAGGTTTCTTCAATGGTGACAATCCTTGTAGACGGAAGACCTGTCCGACGTGCCAGGGCCTGTGCAAACATAGAGGTCTATAAACCTGTTCTTTGCGCAGCCAGGGGGCTCAGAAAGGGCCAGGTGATAGGGCCTGGAGACCTAACCCGGACTACAATGCCCTTGAGCAGGCTGAAGAGCAGATATTTTGAGCAGGCTGATGATATTATCGGAATGGCTGCAAAGCGGTCGCTAAGGCCGGGCCAGGTTATAACCGCGGATATTTTGACAAGGCCTGCGGTGGTAAAAAGGGGAAGCAGGGTGATGATAGTGGCAGAGTCCCCGGTACTTACGGTCAGGGTACCGGGACAGGTTGAAGAAAAAGGTGCGGTTGGAGATTTTGTCAGGGTCAAGAATCTGGGCAGCCACAGGGTGATTATTGCCCAGGTGGCTGACAGCAGAACAGTCAAGGTGAATTTTTAGCAGGAGCAAGCAATGAATGTAAAGGCTGTTTATTCCCTGTTTCCCTTATTCATGTTGTTTCTGCTTTCAGGCTGCGCCATCAATTCACCTCCGCCCATAAGCCAGACAAACGATGCCTCCTTTGCTCCCTTGCCGGTAGTACCTTCCAGGCCTCATGAAGGTTCACTATTTGATCCGGATGCTGAAACCAGTCTTGTGGCCGATTTTCGGGCCAAGCGGGTTGGGGATGTCCTCACCGTCAGGATAGAGGAGGATCTCAAGGGTTCCAAGGATGTAAAGACCAAGACAGACCGGAAAACAGAAGTAAACGTGGGGCTCACCGGCATACTGGGATGGGAGTTCAATAAGAGAGTCCAGCCGAGGTATCCGGGTGAAAAGGTTGATGCCGCCAAGGCCATTGGAGGAGTGGGTACCAACAAGTTCGACGGTCAGGGTGCAACTTCAGGTGATACAAGCCTGTCAGGAACCATATCGGTCAGGGTGGTAAAGCAGCTTCCGGGTGGAAATCTGCTTATCAAGGGCAGCAGGGAAATCAGCATAAATAACGAAACACAGTATGTGATCCTTACCGGCATAGTCAGGCCGGCAGACATAGAACCCGGAAACGTTGTCTCATCTACAAGGATTGCAGATGCAAGACTCAGCTATACCGGCGGAGGAGTTCTGAGTGAAATGCAGCATCCAGGCTGGTTGGGAAGGATCATGGGAATAATAGCCCCGTTTTAAGGCCATGTCTTTCCGCTGGCAAGGCGTTGGGTCGGGCAGTATCAAGCCGTGGCCTGTTCCTTGCAGATTTTAACAAAGATTGCAGCAGAATTTGAAAACCAACTGAATTCATAAAGGATTCCAAGATGTTTGAGGGTATTGCCGGAAAATATTGCCTGGGCAGAATAATCCGGGCGGCCTTTTTGTCGGCCGTGTTAGGGCTCTTTGTGCTGCAGGGCATATCAGAAGCCGCCAGGCTGAAGGATATAGCCTATGTGCAGGGCCTCAGGGAAAACCAGCTGGTGGGTTACGGGATCGTTGTTGGTTTGAATGGCACCGGAGACGGAACCCAGGCAAAATTTACCATACAGTCCATCGCCAACCTCATGGAGCGCATGGGGATCATCAATGTGGACCCCAAACAGGTCAAGGTGAAAAATGTTGCAGGAGTCATGGTGACGGCAAAAATGCCCCCCCTGGCTAAAATTGGTCAAAAAATTGACGTTGTGGTCTCTTCCATCGGTGACGCAAAGAGCCTTCTGGGAGGAACACTCCTCCTCACTCCCCTTAAGGGGATAAACGGGGAAATTTATGCCCTAGCCCAGGGCCCTTTGAGTGTGGGCGGTTATTCTGCAGGAGGCGCTGGGGCAAATGTACAAAAAAATCATCCCACAGCCGGACGCATTCCCAACGGGGCCACGGTTGAAAGAGAAATTCCCGTCAATCTTCTGGCAAAGCAGAACCTCAAGATAAATCTCTATTCTCCTGACTTTACCACAGTTTCCAGGGTCGCTGATGCCATAAACGACAGCCTGGGGGCAGAATTTGCAAGGCCTGTGGATGCTGAAACAGTGGACCTCAAGGTGCCTCCAGAATATGACGGCTCCCCG
>JALVJO010000181.1 GCA_027028245.1 Deltaproteobacteria bacterium | reverse complement strand
CGAACTCCCCATTTCCGGGTAAGTCTTTCCCTTATCTTTTCCAATGCTTCCTTGGCAAGATATTTTTCTGCCTTTTCTCGAACAAATTTTTCATTAAAAGGTTCCAGGACAGGCTCTCTGATATCAGTAACTTTGAAGATGCCGTAATATCCATCCACTCTCTGAATATCGCTGACCTGACCTTTTTTCATAGACATCAATAGTTTTTTCAAGCTTAAGGGTTTTATCTCGTTATCAGGCAAAAACCCAAGATCTCCCTTTCTATCCCTGGATAAGGCGTCCTCAGAATATTCGGCAGCAACTTGTTCAAAGGGCATCCCTTCTTCTAACAAGCTTTTTGCTTCCTTGATCTTTTTCAAGGCATCTTGTTCATTTTCCCTTTTTACATTTTCCCTTTTTACATAGACCCTTATTACAGAAACCCGTATAAATTTTGGGGTACTGAAAAGTTCCGGATGTTTTTCGTAGAATTTCCTAAGGTCTTTTTCATCAAGTTCTGGTTCCTTTGGAAACAATTTATCCAACACCTTTCTGACATATAACTCCCTGGATTTTTCAGAATCTTCAGGAATCTTCATGTCGTGGCCTTCCAAATAAAGGAGCTCTCTCAATATCATCTCGCCGAGAATCTTATTGGGGCCTCCTGGAAGTTCCAGGTAGGCATAATAGGTTGGAGAATTGGTGGCAAAATCTCTTATATCCTTCACTGTTATCTTTTTTCCATGAACTTCTGCGACAACATGTTCGGCTTCTGAATTGAGCTTACCGCCATGCTGAGCCGAGAAACCATATCCCGTAAACATACAGGTAATTGCAAACACAAAAACGAAATATTTCCAAAAATACGGCATGAGAACACAACCTCCTTAAATTAACGGCCCAAAATAGATACTTGCAGTATCACCTGCTGAATCAACAAATAAGACATCCATTCTTCCGTCCTTATCAACGTCCCTAAAGATAAAATTTTCAGGCACCCTGCCTGCCTTATATTCCTTTAGGTGCCAGCTGCCATCCCTGGCCCTGACACCCACAAACATCCTGAGCTTTTCCCCCAAGGCGATATAAGCAGGATGATTTTTCCCTGCTCCTATGGCACCAATACCTCGAAAACCCCAATCGGGTGCCTTGATTTTCTGGAGAGACAGGACACCGCCCTTGCAATCACCATACAAAATTACGGCAGCCTTGCCGATCTCCAGGGGAGATAAGGCGTCTACACAGCCGTCTTCGTTTACGTCTGCCGTCACAACGCTTCTTGGAAGTTCCACCATCTCTTTAGACCTATGAAACAATGTCTTGGTCTGAAATGTCCTGTCGCCCCTGTTAATAGCTACCTTGACATTGTATTTCTGAGTCTCAGTCCACAATATATCTGGCTTACCGTCAAGGTTCCAATCACTTATGCATACTGAAGATGCATAATCACCTGCCTTGATCTCACTAATATCAAATTCAAAACGAGGCTGGTTTTTCCCCCAAAGGACCAGGATATTTCCACTGGCGTAAGGTCCAAGAACTATATCCTTTTCCCCGTCTCCATCGAAATCTGCTAGTCCTATACCTTTAGGAGAGTACTTAACTTCAAACTGACCCGCCTTTTCAAAACCAACGCCCTGCATATTTTTGAACAATACAACAGAACTGATGCCTTCTGCAGCCAGAACAAGATCTGTGAATCCATCCTTGTCCCAATCCGCTGCAGTAACAAAATCCGGATGAAAACCAGTTAGTTCCCGCTCCAATATGGGACCAGGTAGAAACTCTCTGCCTCCATTGCCCCAAAATATCTTAATACAGCTGTCACCATGAGACACCACTGCAATATCCAGGAGCCCGTCCCTATTGAAATCATCAGTAATGATGTTCTCAGGATCTTTTCCCGCATCAAGATGTAAATAATGTTCGGGATATCTTGGTCCTTTCTCATTACCAGACTGTTCAATTCCTGCACTCGAAGTCTTGCCATTCAAGCCGGAACAGGCGGTCACTAATAACCATACTGACAAAAGAATAATCATGTTAAATTTTATATGAATGATCATAATCCGTTGCTCCTTATTCCAACCCTATAAAACTGGTAATCTTGCTGATTAAGCCAGGGTCTTTCACTTTATATGCCTTTAGTACAAATTGATAGGACAGGGAATCTGCCTGTTTAAACATAAAATCCTGTACTGCTTCCGGCAGTTTTTCCATTACGTCCTTGAACTCTGAATACTCCACTGGCAAATCAAAGGTATCTATCTTAGCGATCTGAAATCCATTGGCCTCGAACATAGAAACCAGACTTCGGCGAGTAAAAAAACGGATGTGCGTTTTGTCAAGCAAACCCAGCTCTCTATATTGAAATCTTCCACAAAGCAGCTCTCCAACCAAGCCACAATACCCCACATTAGGCACTGAGGCAACGACATACCCATTGGGCCTCAATAGTTGACATGCTGCACTTAAAACTTCTTCGGGTCTCCTGAGATGTTCCAGGATGTCGGCAAAAAGTATAACGTCAAACCTTTCCTTCCCCACGACTTCTAAGACGTTGACCAAATCGAGATCGACATTGTGTACCTCCTGGCAATACCGCCGGGCATGCTGCGCTGCCCGGGCATCCAGTTCTATACCAGTTACGCTGCACTTCATCCTGTTGGCCAAAATCTTGGACATATGACCAGGGCCACAGCCAAACTCCAGCACCTTCTTCCTTTTACCCACCAATTTCAGGACCTTTGCAGCAGTATTGTCCTGGTTGAGATCTATTTCATAAGCATACTTATAATCTTCGAATTCGCACGTCACTTAAACTTCTCCCTGAGAAAATCATCCATCATTACAAGGAATCTTTAACCTCAAACATTTTCACCTGATTCTTTTCAAATGGGCCATTGAATTAATCAGTCACTTAAATTAAAACCTGCACAATTAAAGACTGAAATAACTATTTTTGCATGTAGGGGACAAAATAAATATGAAATCTGAACAGCTATATCTGGACTTATTGAAAAAGACCCTCTCCTATTCACTGTGGCCAGAACCTCCCATCCCGATTGAAACCTTCAATTACCTGAGGTCACGCCGTAAGAGGTTCATGCTGTCCCTTGTCTCAAACATATTGAACCGTTACGGATTTGAAATCGTTGAAAAATACCAGGAGATACCTTTTGAGGAAAGGGCTGAGGGAAAAATCTGGCCGGTAAGGGCATTTACCATGATAGGGCTCAAGCGGCTCGACAACCTTCAACATGCGGTAGAAACCGTGATAAAGGAAGATATAGAAGGCGATCTTATAGAAACAGGCGTTTGGAGAGGAGGGGCAGTCATCTTCATGAGGGCAGTGCTGGCTGCTTACAACATCTGTGACCGTAAGGTTATCGCAGCTGATTCGTTCGAAGGCCTGCCAAAGGCAGACGTGGACAAATACCCTGCCGACAGGGACGATCCGCATTATATTCACAGGTATCTTGCAGTTTCATTGGAGGAAGTTCAGGAAAATTTCAGCAAATTTGGTCTCCTTGATGAACAGGTTCAATTTCTTAAGGGCTGGTTCGAGGAAACCCTTCCCAAAGCGCCAATTGAAAAACTTTCCGTGCTCAGGCTGGACGGAGACATGTACGGTTCCACCATGGTGGCCCTTGAGAATCTCTATCCTAAACTGTCAAAGGGCGGCTTCTGTATAGTTGATGACTACGGCCTCAAGGGTTGTAAAATGGCAGTGGATGACTTCAGGAAGAAACACCATATAAGCTCGCCAATAAAAAAGATAGACTGGACCGGAATCTACTGGAGGAAAGACTGATCAGGTATGCACCATAAGATCTTAAAAGCCGTAAAACTTTTAGGGCTATTTCCGGCCATTTCACTGCTTCCCATGCCTGCTGCCTATAAACTGGCTACCATTTTAAAACCCATGAATGGCAATGACTTAAAAAATTACATCTGCGGCATGGAAAGCGGGATCAGACTTATGCTGGATGAAAGAAGTCCTGCCGTTGGAGATGTGCATCAGTGCATAAAAAATAACCTGAATATGCTTTCCATGGAAATAATGGATGCTTTTATAGTGCCGCGCCTAACCCCTAAATCCATCGGGCGGCTTTGCACCATTTCCGGCATTGAACAGATAAGACTGGCATTGAAACAGAAAAGAGGACTTATAATCGCAACTGCTCATTTTGGACGCCTCCTAATGATCCCTTTCACTTTAGGGATTCTAGGCGTAAAGGTCCGCAGTCTCAGCCAGGATATCAGCAAAAAAAACCCGTACATCGACTGGGTAGATCGAGCATATCTCCAAAATAAGGTCAAAAAATTATACAAGACTTCCAAAATCCGGGGAATCACCCTGGGAGAAGATCTCAGAGAGATATATAAGGCCTTGAGGAAAAATCAAATACTTTTCATATTGATGGATGCCTATCCCCCCGGAATAACAAGGCTTCAGGCCCACCCTTTCCTGGGAGGAAGCCTCAGACTCCCTACAGGCATTCAGCGCATCTCCCAGCGGACAAAGGCTCCCCTGGTTTATGCTGCAGTCAAACCGGACAGGAACTGGCGAGTAAAGGTCAAAATCGACCCAATACCCGGATATGGTCCCGAAGCATTTGAGGAAGCTGTCAGGAAACTGGAAGCCGATATTGCAAAGCACCCTTGTCAGTGGTGGCAGTGGGGTTATATGAACACTATGTGGACTTCAGAAAGCTGAGATTCCATACGGTGTTAGAAGGTTATTTCCCATTTATGATCAAGGGCTACGATCCCCATTTCAGAATTATCTGCCCGCACCGAGAAAGGACACACCCCTTCAGCCATATCCAGGACCTGAATGCCGTGGTCATCCAAAAGATAAATAAAGAGGGAATATTCTCCGGAAAGTATGGCCAGCTCCGGCAGCTTCAATACGGCTGTCAGAGAATCTGTTCCTGAAACAGGCTTCATTCCCTGCTGCTTTGTAGTAGTCAGAAACACATTTATTCCATCATCTCTTTGAATTACCGCAGCCAGATGAAATGGAACATTCTTATCAAGGACTTCCACCTCTATCTTTACAGCCGCATCTTCATGAGAAGTGAGCCTTTTTGTGCTCTGGCCCTTGGCGTCCAGAACACAGATGTCTCTGATTCTGACTGGAGATGCTTCTTTTGGTGGCGGGGCTTCTTTGGGCACAATTTCTGAATTGTCTATGCCTTCAGCCTTGGCTTCTTTTTTTCTTTGATATGCCTCGTAGGCTGCAACTACGTCCTCGGTATCCCCGAATGCCTCCACACGGCCGTTTTTCAGCCACATAGCCCTCTGGCACAAGCTCCTGACCTGATACATGTTGTGAGAACAGAAAAGAATAGTCTTACCGGATTTTCTGAAGCCCATGATCCGATCCAGGCTTTTTTTCTGAAAATGTATGTCTCCGACAGATAGGGCCTCATCCACTACAAGAACATCCGGGGAGACACAGGTCGCTATGGCAAAACCGAGGCGCACAAACATGCCTGAAGAATATGTCTTTACCGGGCGTTCAAGAGTAGCATCGTCAAGTTCTGAAAATTCTGCTATTTCCCCATAGCGGTCTTCTATCTGCCTTTCCGAAAGCCCCAGAATGGCTGCCTGCATGAAAATATTTTCCCGGCCGGAAAGATCAGGGTGAAAGGCAGCACCAAGCTCCAAAAGGGCGGATACCATGCCCCTTACCTCCACTGTGCCGGAGCTGGGCCTTGTAGTACCGGCTATTATCTTCAAAAGGGTGCTCTTTCCTGCGCCGTTTTCTCCAATAACACCGAAGGTCTCGGATTTCCTGAGTACGAGATTTATGTCCCTGAGAGCCCAGAAATTCCTGTGATATGATCTTCTGAATATAATCTCCTTAAGCCTGTCAGAAGGCTTATTATACAGTCGGTAGACCTTTGATACATTTTTCAATGCCACCGGGCACAGGGCTTGGGAGACGGAGATATTCATGCAGTTACTCACCGGTAAGATTTCAGTGATCCATCATAATCTCTTGCTTTGTATCTGCTTACAAGATGCCTGAGAGGCAGTCCGAAGGACAGAAAAATGTCCTTCCCATGCTTCGGGCCCGCAACAACAACACAGATGCGGTGCACTGCCAACATTGTCACCTTTCAATCTGTATCTGATCAAAGGGTGCCGCAGATGCAAGACAGAGGGGCGAAGACGTACTTCCTGTACTTCGGGCCCCCCGATCCCGCGGCATGGCAGGACAGATGCAGTGCCATGTGAGCAGATACAGTGTTTTCATACCTGGTCAGCCAAAGTAGGAGCTACTAGCTGATAAAAGGCAGGCCCAAGAATAACGACGAGCATGGTCCAGACCAGCATCATGCCCGGAATCCATTGAGGCATTTCAATGCCGAGAAAGGCCCACTGGTAACCCATTATAAAGGGGGTCAGGGGGTTTGACCACAATATGAACGGTCGGAAAAAGGCCGGCACCATCTTAAGAGGATAAAGAATCGGAGTAAGATAAAACCAGAATTGGAGAATTATGCCCACTGCCTGAATGGAATCCCTGAACACGGCTCCAAGGGCAGCAAGAAAATAGGCCATTCCGAGCATAAGCAGTACCTGGCAAAAAAAGATGACGGGGACCCACACAATTCTTTCAAATACCATGAGATGGCTGTAGCCCAGCATTACAAAATAGGCCATAAACCCTATGGCCTGGGGCACAAGAGATACTATAACCACCGTTGCAGGGATTATATCCATGGGAAAGACCATCTTTTGCACCAGGAAACCGTAGTCCACCAGGCACGATGAAGAACGGCCCAGGGCCTCTGATAGGGACATCCAGGGAATAAGCCCTGCCAGGAGATAAAAAAAATACCCGGAACTGCTTGCCACATCAGGGATCTTGATCTTCAGAACAAGAGAAAAAAATATGTAATATAGGACTATTGTACACAATGGCACAATAGTGGCCCAAACCATTCCGGCGGCAGTGCCTGCATAACGCGCCCTGATCTCCCGCTTGGTCCAAAGAAGCAGCAGGTAGCGGTTCTTAAGGATATTTTTAGTCAGTATCTTTAGATCATTCATTAGAGCATTTGTTCAAAACACATCATCCTGATTCTTGCAGATTCGCCGCCATTTTTAACACACCTGCAGCTATTGGAAAAGACAATAACAATTTATCCGTCCCAAGATGTCTCAGTGATCAAATCCATCAACTTCCCTGATTGATGGGAAAAGAACCACAATTATCAGGAACAAATTAATAATCAAAATTCAAAAGTAAATTTTTTATCGTAAATATCAGGAAGTGCCCTTCATATTTAAGGCATTTTGAGAAAAACGTGCAGGAAAATGCAGATAAAAAAAGGCAGCGGCCCTGATGAGAGCTGCTGCCTTTAAGTTCAAGATGTTTTTTTT
>JALVJO010000180.1 GCA_027028245.1 Deltaproteobacteria bacterium | reverse complement strand
CCGATATGCCCGGTCATAAAGGGCAAGCCTGTTTAAAAAGACCCTTGATTTCCGGAGCATTCCCGGTTTGTCCCTGGACGAGGAATGGCAAGGAAGGGGCATTTCTTTCAAGGTTCACCAAGCCGCTGTGCAGATTTCAAATTCTTCTCGAATAAAGACATGGCAAATCTCATCAGCTTGACTGCGGCTGAAGTTGGCTTCCTTGTGGTGAAACCTTTCAAGAAACACCCCTTCCTTGCCAGTGACACAATTGGGGGACAAACTGGGAATGCTCCCCCTGATTTCACTTTGCCCCCTGGAAAAATCTGAAAAAATCCTGCCAGTGACTCGGTCCCATAGAGTCCACTGGCAAAAAAGGTATCAGAAGCGAAATAAAGAGTCAATCGTGACAAAACCTTTTTGATTTCAATAGGATAATGCCATTCTAATGTTGTACGTAATCAATTCGTCCAGACCGGATGCATATCAAGCTACCATCTGCCTTTTTGACCACAAGGTGGCCCTGATGGTCCAGGCCTTCCACAATCGCTGTTTCTTCATTGCTTCCAACCTTGAACCTGACCTTCCTGCCCATGGAGCTGGATGCCTTCTCCCAGTGGCGTAATACCTCTTCAAGACCGGCCACAGTCCTTACTTTTTGCAATATGGAGTCGAGTTGTCCGCAAATAGTCTCCAGAAGTTCCTTTCTTGAAACCGTGATGCCGTGCTCTGAAAGGGTGGCAGCCTTTTTCCTCAAATGACCGGGAAACTGGGAAGAAGTTCCGGAGATATTTATCCCTATTCCCGCCACTACTGCCTTTAACGAAGAATCTATCCTGGACTCGCACAGGATACCGCATACCTTTTTTTCTGCCAGAAGTATATCATTGGGCCACTTTATAGATACATTCTTTGCCCCAATGGCAGAAATGGCTCGAAAGACTGCAAGGCCTGCAAAAACAGTCATGCAGGTGATAAGCCTTGTGTCCATATCGGGATGAATCACAAGGGATGCGAAAAGATGCCTGCCGCTTCCTGCCTCCCAGCTTCGGCCCCTGCTGCCCCGTCCCCTTGTCTGCCTGTCGGCCATAACCACGAGGCCTGGTGTATTCAAAATTGCAGAATCTTCCAGGCAGTAGGAATTTGTTGATTCCACACTTTGCAAATGCAAAAGGAACCGGCCTGCATAGGTCCGGTTCCTGTTCAACTCTACGATATTGTTGTCAGGATTGTATTCAGGCATCCTGAAGTTTCCGATGGTTCTTCCAGATAGTGATGCCTAAAGCTTTTTGAGCACGAAAAGCAGCTGGTTTTCCTGTACCTGATCGTTAAGCTTGACAGCGATTTCCTCCACCTGGGCATCAAAGGGTGCAATGATGGCATTTTCCATCTTCATGGCCTCGAGGTTTGCTATCTCCTCTCCCTGGTGGACGATATCCCCGACCTTTATGGTTCCCCGGTCCGGGTTGCCGATACGCCATACATTTCCGTTGATGGGTGCACCGATCTCCTCTTCGCCACTGGCCATGCGGATTTCGGCCTTCTGTGCCCGTGGTGTCTCCACCTTGTAGACGTTGGTCTTATTGTTGACCTTCATGACCACGTGGATAAGGCCTTCATGTTCTGCACCCACTGAGAGAAGCTCTATGCAGTAGGGTTTACCCCAAAGCTCAAATTCAACCTTATCCCCTGGATTTTTGAGGCCTTCACGCCACACGTCAGTGGGCAGCACCAGGGGGCTTTCCCCGTATTTCTCCCGAAAGTCTATGTAATTTATCGTGTCCTTGGGATGCATGAGATAGAGGGTAAACTCTTCCTCTGTGGGTTTTCTCCCGAGTGTCACCCCAAGGTCATTGCTGATCCTTTCCAGGTCATCATGCTTAAGGGATTCAAGAGGCGATGAATCGTCCCTTTCCTTGATCTTTTCCTGCCAATCGTCTCCAAAGGTGCTCTCGTAGACCCAGTCTGCAGGCCATCCCATGGGAAGCCTGCCGTAACCGCCCAGGATCAGGTTCTTGAAATCACCAGGTGCGTTCCTGAAAAGCTGCAGGATCTCTTTCTGCTCCTCCGGCTCCATGGCATCTAGATCCTGGTCCTTTTCCAGCACAAACCTGGTCATGAGGTCGATAATATGCTGGACGCCCGCAGTCCCAAGCTCCTTTTCATACTTGTTGATTATACCGCTGCAGGTAACCCAGGTGATCTGGGAACCAGGGGTGACGTCAAAGTATTTTACAATGCGGTTGTAGAGAGACATGAGCTGCAGGATCGAGGGCATAAGGTGCAGAAAGCCGCCCTTTTGTGCCTGTTCAAAGGAGCTTGGAAATGCACCACCCGGCATCCTGTGAAAGGTAACCTGGTGATCAAAACCCTTGAAAGGAGATTCCGCCCATTCGTACTGGCCTATCCAGTCCCTGACGCGCTGGACGGCCTTGACTGCCATTTCCCTGTTGAGTACCACCTTGATGCCCGACTCTTCCAGGTAGCTCTGAAGTGCCAGTATAGGGGCCTGACCGTAGAACCTGGTCAGGGAATCCTCCTCGGCGTCAAGTACCTTTGCCCCTGCCTTGGCCGCGGCAAGTAGTGCAGGCATGGCAAGACCGTCGGTGGCATGCCTGTGGTACTGGATGACAAGGTCAGGATATTTCTGCTTTATGGCATCCACCAGGCTCCTGATCCTTTCAGGGCTTCCCACACCTGCCATGTCCTTGATGCAGAGCACGATCTCGTCCGTACCTGCACACAGCTGGACAATGTCATCCACTACGCCCAGGTAGTAATCGTTGGTGGTCCAGTCAGCCTGGGTAAAAGAGATGGCAGGCTGAAAGAGTCTTCCGCGCTGCATTACAATTTCAGCCACGGTCCGCATGTTTCTCACGTCGTTAAGGAAGGAAAAACAGCGCCATACGTCAATGTCCACCCTTTCCACCACGTACTCGATCACGTTTTTCGGATAGGGCCTGTAACCCCAGAGATTTGTCTCCCTGATGAGGGTCTGGAGCAAGACGCTTGGCATGTGCTTCCTCAGGAGTTCGATCTCTTCAAAGGGGCTTTCCTTCCTGTTCATTATACCCACATGCCACCTGGCTCCTCCGTGGCATTCCGAACTGAACAGCATCATGTCCTCGTAGTAAGGGCAGAGCGTTGTAAGATCATAGATCCGGTGGCGGTTCTTGAAATCCGACTGTCCTGCATCCCTCATACCAGTGCAGGTCAGTGCCACCCCGTCCAGCTCGCGCAGTATCTTTACCATCTCTGCCGGGGTCATCCCGGGCCTGATCCAGTTTTCCTTTTTTATTTTGGCTGCATCCATAATTACATCCACTCCTGTGGGCCAAGGGCCGTTATTTCCGCCACATACTTGGCTATTTTAAGGACCTCGTCCTGGCTGTCAGTTTCCCTGAAGGTGGAGACAAGCTCATCCAGGTGATTCTCAATGAATCTGGTTGAAAATTCACCCCTCTTAAAGGCCTCATGCCTGATGATGCTCAGCAGGAGCGGGGCCAGGGTTTTAACGCCCTCGGCCCTGAAATTCCGGCTAAGGGTCCTGTCCATTACCTTTATGGCGCCGTCCCTGGTCCGTCCGCTGGTCATGAGGAGCATCACCAAAGAATCATAGTAGGGAGGAATATCTGCACCTTCATAAACACCGGTGGCCACCCTGACCCCGGGACCTGTAGGAACCTGGAGTCTTGTAATGGTGCCGAAGGAGGGACTGAAGGTCTTCGGGTCCTCGGCGTTTACCCGCACCTCCAGGGCCCACCTGTTCATGTGTATCTTCTCTTGCTTAAGGGCAAGTTCACTGCCTTCCACTACGTCTATCATGAGACCAACTATATCCAGGCCTGTAATGAGCTCGGTTACACCGTGTTCCACCTGGAGCCTTGTATTGACTTCGAGAAAATAGAATTTCTTGGTTGAACTGTCGAAAATAAACTCCACTGTACCGGCGGTATTATAGGCAATTTCCCGCATGAGGCGAACTGCCGTGAAGCAGATCTCATGACGAATGTTCTCATCAATTGAGGGAGACGGGGCTTCCTCGATGATCTTCTGGTTTCTCCTCTGCAGGGTGCACTCCCTTTCAAAAAGATGAAACACGTTGCCGAAATTGTCTGAGACGATCTGCACCTCGATGTGGCGCCCGCGCTCTATGTATTTTTCGGCAAGCAGGACATCGCTGCCGAAGCTCTTCTTGGCCTCTGACCTGGCCTGGGCAAGAGCCATTGGCAGTTCTGCGGCATCAGCCACCTTAACCATGCCCTTTCCGCCTCCACCGGCGGCTGCCTTTATAATGATGGGGTAATCGACTCCCTCTGCATCCATCCACTGGGTTATCTGTTCCACATCCTGGACGTCGCTTATACCAGGAATTGTTGGCACATTCGCCTTCTGGGCAAGTCTTTTGGCCTCTATCTTGTCTCCCATGATCCGGATGACCTTGGGATTTGGCCCTACCCATTTCAGTCCGCTGTCTATAACCATCTGGGCAAAATCTGCATTTTCAGCCAAAAAACCCCAGCCCGGGTTGACGGCATCCGATTTGGTTTCCAAGGCTGCATCGATTATCTTTTCCATATTGAGATAGGATTCCGCAGGGGGAGCCTCACCGATGTGAACTGCCTTGTCTGCCATCATGACGTGATGGGCAAGCCTGTCAGGGGTGCTGTAGATGGCTACAGTAGGTATTCCGCGGTCCCTGCAGGTGTGAATTATCCGTACCGCAGGAACACCACGGTTGGCTATGAGCATTCGCTTGATCTTGTCTGCCATGGCTTAACTCCTTTTCTGCCTGTAATTGCCCCTTCAGTACGCAGTTATATAATGAGGTTCAACTGCAGCCGTTATGCTGTTTTGTACTGAATTTTTTAAAGGATGGGCTTTCAGGCTTAATCAAAAAAAATCAGGAAAACACCGAGGGTCGATCAACAATCAATAAGTACCCGTGATTTCCTGTTCTGGGGCATGAACCTTATTTACCAGGTTTCCCAAAAAAGATGCCTCAAATGGCGAAAATTCAGCAACCCTTAAACCAAAAAGGGATGAATTTTTCTGAAAAGACAGGTTACTCTAAGAAGACTTGATTTTCAACCTCGGAACAATCTTTTGAAAGAACAGATAAAAAGAACTGGTGGGCGGTACTGGGTTTGAACCAGTGACTTCCACCGTGTGAAGGTGGCACTCTCCCGCTGAGTTAACCGCCCTGTTGTTCTGCAGGCATTTGACAGATTAGCCCAGAAAAAGATTAATTTCAACCAGGAAAGGTCCAGTGAAACCGGAACAAATCATAGAACCGTTAAAAGAGGCCGAGGATATCGTCTTCCTGGATTCCATCAGCATAAAGGGTGAAGACAACCGGTCTTTCCTGTTTCAGGAACCGCAGACCATAGTAGAGCTTTACGAGCCCGGACAGGCCACCGTCTTCTTTGAAGACCTTGAACGTGCTCTCTCTGACGGCATGTACGCTGCAGGGTGGCTTTCCTATGAACTTGGCTACCTGTTTTACAAGCCCCTGAAACCGCTTTTGGACCACAAGAGGCCGGATATTCCCCTTGCCTGGATGGGAATCTATAAAAAACCCTTGGAAATTTCCCCTGGCTTTGCCAAACGGGTATTGAATAACAGTACAGCAGACAGCAACACCGAGCGCATCAGACTCCGTCTCCAAGTCTCCAAAAAGAGATTCAAGGAAGATATCGCTGCCGTTCACGAACACATTCGCAAAGGGGAAACATACCAGGTGAATTACACCACCAGAGGATATTTTGATTACAGCGGACCTGCTCACAAATTGTACCTGGAACTTAGAAAAAAACAGAGTGTAAATTATGCGGGATTTATTAGGACGGGAGAAAACCGGATCCTGTGTCTGTCACCCGAACTCTTCTTCAGAAAGAATGGGGAGCGTATATGGTCCCGGCCCATGAAAGGGACCATCAAAAGGGGACACGATCGGCACGAAGACGAAAGGCTGTCGGCATTCCTGGAAAAGGATGAAAAAAACCGGGCTGAAAACGTAATGATAGTAGATCTAATCAGAAATGACCTGGGAATAATCTGTAAAACCGGCTCAGTAGTTGTCCCCGAGCTTTTCAGAATCGAACGCTATGAAACCCTCTTTCAGATGATTTCAAGGATCGAAGGACGCACCAGGCAGCCCTTTTCGTGGATTGAATGCTTCAAGGCCCTGTTCCCCTGCGGCTCCGTAACAGGAGCACCGAAGATAAAGACCATGGAAATAATTGCCGGCCTGGAAGACTCCCCAAGAGGCATTTATACCGGTGCCATCGGCTTTATTTCCCCCCGGGGGGAGGCCTGCTTTAACGTTGCCATAAGGACCATACTGCTGAAATCCGGTATGGGAGAACTCGGTATCGGCTCGGGAGTTACCATTTATTCAGAACCAGAAAGCGAATTTTCAGAGACCCTTTTAAAGGCTCGGTTTCTTACTGACAACATCGATTATGAATAAAAAAGATACAGAGAAAAAGGATTTTTATCTTATTGAGACATTGGTCTGGCAGCCCCAAATGTCTGATTCCAGAGGGAATGAAGGATTTCCCCTTCTAGAAATGCACCTGGACAGGCTGGAAAAATCAGCACGGTTTTTCGGCTTTTCCTACCCTGAAGACCTTATTATGCACATGTTGAATGAACTTTCCGCAAAGCTTGGCTCCAAACACGGCCGGCAGAGGAAAAAATTCAAGATCAGGTGCACCCTTGGTTCATCGGGCAGGTTTGCAATAACGGATGTAGACGAACTGCACGAAATAAAATCCCCTGTGCTTGTGGACATCTCCAGCCGGAGGGTGGACCCCCAGGACATCTTTTTATATCACAAGACCAGCCGCAGGAAGCTTTTCAACCTGGAAAGAACAAGAATAGAAAAAATCGGCCTTTTCGACACAATGCTGTTGAATAACCGGGGGGAGATTACCCAGGGCACCATAACAAATATATTTGTCGATATCGGTGCTGATAAAATGCTGACTCCTGCCGTTGAATGCGGCCTTCTTCCAGGGATACTGAGGGAAAAGATGCTGAAAGAAGGCCGGGCTGAAGAGGCGGTACTTCACCCCTGCGATATTCATGACGCCAGAGCGGTCTATGCAGGCAATTCTGTAAGGGGCCTCATGGAGATCAGACTTACAGGTCTATAGTTTCACCCGGGGCCATGGCCTCAAGAGTTGCATCAATATGATGCGCCTTCAGCTGCCTCTTAAACTCTCCCACCGTACCTGTGAGGGCGGGAAAGGTTCCATAATGCATTGGTATAATCACCTTTGGGTCAATCAGCTTGCATGCATATGCAGCTTCTCTGGGCCCCATTACATAATGATCACCAATGGGAATCATTACCACTGAGGGATGATAAAGTGTGCTCAAAATCGCCATATCGCCGAAAAGTGCAGTATCTCCGGCATGATACAGCTTGAGACCGTCTTCCAGGGTTATGATAAAACCTGCTGCCTCCCCCGCATAGATTATTTCCTGGCCGTCCTGGAGGGAGGAGCTGTGGACGGCGGTTACCATGGTGATGTTTATACCCTTTGTATGATAGCTGCCTCCTATGTTCATTCCCGTAACATTGGGAAACCCCTTGGCCAGCATGTACTGCTGTATCTCATGAATGGCCACTATCTCTGTGGCAGATGAATTTACCATTTCCATGCAGTTTCCCACGTGATCGCTGTGGCCGTGGGTAATGAGTATCAAGTCGGCTGCCGTATCCTCCCGGGCATTCTCCGGGGCCATGGGATTATCCAGCCACGGGTCAATCCATATTTTAAGTCCTTCCTTGGTGGTTATCCTGAAAGCAGCATGTCCAAAAAAGGTAAGCCTGTTCTGTTTCGACATATTTTTTCTCCTCCCGCTTGTCTTGTTTTTAAAATCCCAGGAAACCCTTGCCATAAGCGTTGGGCCTTAACTATTAGATCCAAGGCTGACAACCCCTATATCTTCGGGACTTGTTCCAAGTATGGAAAAGATCATCTTTTCCATGAGCTTTGTCTGCTGGTGAAGAAGCCCTATTCGTTCCACGGCCCGGTCATTTTTCCCGTATCTCACCAAGAGATCAGCAAACCTGTCATCAAGATTTACTACCATGGTATGCATAACCCTCTTGTCTGCATAATTTACCACAATCTCTTCTGACACACCCGTGGCTTTTTCCAGGGGCTGACTCAAAAATACGTGCTGACGTATTATCTCAGCTATCCTGGGCTGGCCCATTGATTCTAGCAGCCTGGCCCCAAGTTCCGCATGATCTTCACCAAGCTTCATGGCCTTCATCTTTGAAACGTCATGTAAAAGTGCACCTGCCCTCACAAGATCAACATCAATTTTTTGACCTTTTAATAGAAGATTATAAGCAATTTTGGAACCTACCTGTGAAACTTTTACGCAGTGCCTTATGACATGTATGGGAACCTTTTCCTGGTGCAATATCTTCAAACATTGCTTATTATTCAATATATCCATGGCAGTAAACTATGCCAAAAGTAAATAGTCTTTACAAGACAACAGCCTGGCAGACAAAGGAATCAGCCGGAAGGAGAACCTTGAATGAAAAGGCTCAGAAATTATCTTGACAAAAGGCTCAATACAGAAAGGGTTTCTGATACTGAAAAGCTTGCACAATGGGGTATTTCAGTCAGGTATGCACCTGAGGTTCCAGAAGATTTTGATGAATTTGAATTCGGCCTGGATTACCAGGGCAGGCAGGATGTCGCCTTTGTAACCACCATTGAAAAGGGCGAGATAAAACGCATGATGTTCGGAAAACCCGACAGGGAAAATCCCGACATACTCAGGCCCATGGACGACGCCACCATTGCCGATCTCATGGAGAAAAAAGGAAAGGATATCCAGACATTTTTCGATTTTATCACATCAGAATGACAATGAAGAGAGCAAAGATTTGAAGACGCATTTTGACTGTTTCCCCTGTTTTTTGAAGCAGACTTCACGTACCGGAATAATCCTCGGCATGGATGACAAGGCCGTATGGAAACTCATGAAAATGGCCGGCACCATACTTTCAAAGATGGATGTCCTTAACCCTCCGCCCCGGAATGCAGTTGCAATCTATGACATGATCGCCGAAAATAGCGGCAGGCAGGATCCATTTCAGGAGGTAAAGAAGCAGAGCACCCTTCACGCCCTGGCCCTTTTCGAAGAGCTTGAAAAAAAAATCAAGGAACATCCGGATCCCCTTGCTGCAGCGGTGAGATATGCCGCCTGCGGTAATGTAATAGACTATGGAGTAGGATCCACCTTCGATATACTTGATGAGATAGAAAGTGCCCTGGAAGTGGAATTTCACCATTGGGAAATGGAAAGATTCCGATCAAGGCTCCACCAGGCAGAACACGTCCTTTATATCGGAGATAACTGCGGGGAGACTGTCTTTGACAGGCTTCTTATCGAGATCATAGGAAAACCCGTGACCTTTGTGGTAAGAGACGGCCCCATAATAAATGATGTTACCCTTGAGGACGCACAAATGGCCGGGCTTGATAAGGTTGCAACTGTTATTTCCTCGGGCTGCCGGGCCCCTGGTATCGTATTGCAGGAAACATCAAGGCAGTTCAGAAACCTCTATGAGACATCCCCCTTGATAATCAGCAAAGGCCAGGGAAATTTTGAAACCCTTTGTGATGAAAAAAGGGAGATATTTTTCCTCTTCAAGATAAAATGCAAGGTGGTGGCGGAATATGTCAACGCCCCCCTGGGAAGTATGTTTTTTGGATCTATGACCGGGCCAAATTCCAACGCCATACCGAATTAGATCAGGGATGACAGCATGGCCCTTTTAATACTGGTACGGCTGGGGCCTGGCCGTACCAGTTTTTCTCCTCTGATATAGCGACAATTAAACGATACTAAATCTTTTCAGAATTTTCAGTGCGGCTTCTTCAGAATGCATATTGAAATGATAGAACCAGTGCATTTCCGAATGATGCCTGACTTACTGCATCCTTATCTCCTGTGTATGCCCAAGACGCAACCAGTGTAAGATGTTCATCGTGCATATAGGCTGCATGGGCCTCCCACATGGAATGGGTTGAATGATTGGCCCCATCTTCCCCCTTGAACACATCTCCAACATCAGCATCCTGCTGGTACTCCCAGCCGACTATGAATTTGTTGAACAGTACAGTGTCAATATTGCCGAAAAAGATCCACTGCCTTTCGTCACCGAAACCTACCACTCCGCGGATATAGCCCTTTGTGGCACGGGTGCCTGCATTAAGTATGAAGGGCACTGGCAGCACCTTTATTGTTTTGGTGGCGACAAAGTAAAAATCCCAGTCAGATGTATCCTTCAATGCCAAGCTGTTGTCAGCATCTGCTGTCTGGTATATAGCGCCGAATGAAAGGGCCGGCATAAAATTCAAATCAAATTCATTTTCTCTGATAATGTTTAACTTCAGGCTGAAATTGTCTTTGCTGACATTTTGGCCGTCCCCATTGCCAAAATCTTGGATGTCTATGAATTCGTGGGAGTAGCCTAATTCAAGCCTGTTGAAAAAGGATATATTACCTCCCATGGGAATCCAGTTTATGTCACTTTCGTTAAGGCCTATGTACCATACACCGAGCTGCGGTTTAGACACAATACCTGCTCCAAAAAGTCCCTTATCCCCTTCTTTGAGGGGATTTGCCACGTATGCCATTGGATTAAGGGCAACACCTCCAACCCCCTCGGCATTTGTGAGCGGCGCACCTGCACGCACTACTGAAACCGACATAAAAAAGATTGCTGTTGCTGCTGCAAAACATGCTGCATAGTTTGTTTTCATAATGTCCTCCCCTTATTTGCCCCATGTATTTAATACCGACCTATAATTGTTTTCCAAAATCAAGAGAATCCATGAATCACACGGAGCCCTTGCAGGCCAGTTGATTTTTTATGAACCCTATGCCACGAAACGGCACGTCGAATAAGATAGTGAATAAATTCATAAATGTCAACGTTTTTATCCTAACCATTCTTATACAAAAAATGCGGAGAAATTTTATTTCGATCGTGTGGTTAATTAAGGATTTGCAGCGATCCAAAAATTTTGTGGCGTATCCGGAAACAGGCCTCAGAAGTGCAGGGCTTATTTGTCACGCCTAATGAAAATGAACATGTATGAGAAAGCATGCCCCGGCACCTGGAAGGCCATTTCCATATTTAGTTAGAGGCTTCCGCCTCATGAGGAATAGCAAATGTGATCAAATTTTTGAAAGACAGAAATACTATGTCTAATTGGGACAAGGAGGCTGCGGCTCAGGGAAGCTTGCTTGGATGATATCAGTAATTCTTGAATCTTAGGTTTTCAGGGATTTTTCTGCTGCTTCTTGAATTCCTTCAGGCACTTATCACAGCAGAAATAGTAGAGTTTGCCCCCCCTTCCGTACACTATGGCCTCTTTTTTCGGGACATAGACACCGCAGACCGGGTCTTTGACAAGCTCATCGGTGATGGGAGGTTTCGGCCGGGATTGTCCCGGGGCCTTGGGGAACAGGCCTGAAACATATTTTTTAAGGGCCAGATAGCCGATAATGATCAAGGCCAGGAAGAATAGAAATTTCACGCTTGAGCCCCCTCTCTTTTCCAGGGCAGGCTGTCAATCACGCAATGTGTGGAGTCAAGTCCTTCAAGCATCTGCCTGACCGTCTTTCCCCAAGGCTCCACCAGGAGATCAGGTGCAAGCTCTGCCCAGGGTATCAGAACGAATGCCCGCTTTCCAGCCCTGGGATGAGGCAGTTCCAGCTTTCTGGCGTTTATTTCAGGAGATATCATGACCCCTTCCATGAACAGAATATCCAGGTCTATCAACCTGTCGGGGCCGGCACTCCTGTCCCTGCCCATCTGTGCCTCGATATTCATGAGAAGGTCTATAAGGGATTCGGGTCCCAGCTCAGTACTTATCTCAAGAACAGCATTGATGAAGTTATTTTTTGAGATGATTTCCTCGGGTTTGGTTTCATAGGCCCTGGAGATTCCAATCACCCGGATACCTTCCCTTTGCGAAAGTTTGCGGACTGCTTCCAGGCAATTTGCGCGCCTGGCACCGAGGTTGGATCCCAGGCCGATAAAAGTTCGCCTGGCTTTTCCCCAGGCAGGCATCTCAAAGTACGCCTTTCAACCTTTCCACAACCTCTGACATCCTTTCTTCAGGTACGGTAAGAGCCATTCTCACATATCCTTCCCCAGGCTCCCCGAAACCATTTCCAGGAGTGCAGACGATCCCTGCCTTTTCCAAGAGTAAGGTGCTGAAGGACTCCGAGGTATGACCTTCCGGTACTGTTATCCATACGTAAAAGGTCGCCCTGGGTTTCATGGCCTTTATCCCCAGGGACCTGAGCCCTTCCACAAGGACATCTCTCCTCCTTGTGTAGATATCCTGCATCCTTTTCACAAAGGACTGGTCGCTGGAAAGGGCTGCAATGGCTGCATCTTCAACGGCCTCGAACTGGCCGGAATCAACGTTGGATTTTACCTGTTTGAGTGCAGCAACCAGCTCGGGGTTGCCCACTGCAAAGCCTATCCTCCAGCCTGTCATGTTGTAGGTCTTGGAAAGAGAATGAAATTCAAGACCCACGTCCATTGCTCCCGGGGTTTCAAGAAAGCTGGGTGCCCTGTAGCCGTCAAAACACATCTCGCTGTATGCTGCATCATGGCAGACGATAATATTGTTCGATTCTGCAAAATCCACTACTTTCTTGAAGAAATCCTCGGTGGCACAGGCAGATGTTGGATTATTCGGATAGTTCAGCCATATTATCCTTGCCTTTTCCGCCACGTCTTGGGGAATAGAGAAAAGATCGGGCAGGAACTGGTTTTCCTCTTTCAATGGGAGAAAGTAGGAAATTCCTCCGCAGAAAAGGGTTCCTATATGATAGACAGGATAACCCGGAGAGGGGACAAGGACGATATCCTCGGGCTCCACAAAGGCAATGGGAAAATGGGCTATGGCCTCCTTTGAACCTATGCATGCGCATACCTGGGAGTCAGGATCAAGTTCAAGGCCGAATCTCTTTTTGCAGAAGGAAGCCGCAGCATTTCTGAAGGCAGGGCTGCCCTGGGATGAAGGGTACCTGTGATTCTTGGGGTTCCTGACAGCACCGGCCATTTCTTCCACCACGAAATCAGGAGTGGGGAGATCCGGATCCCCGATGCCAAGATCAATCACGTCAACTCCCTTGGCTTGGATTTCGGCCTTCTTCCTGTCCAGCTCAACAAAAAGATAAGGCGGTAGCCTCTTTATCCTCTGACTTTTTTCAAAATTCATTGCTTGCTGCCTTTCAAGACTTTTATCTGACCGGATTTACCAGTCTGCCTATGCCCTCTATCTCCACAACCACTTCATCGCCGGCAACTATCCTTCCTACCCCGAAAGGTGTACCAGTGGCGATTATGTCACCGGGCTCAAGGGTCATGATGCGGGAGATGAAACTCACCAGTTCCGGCACCTTGTGTATGAGATTGTCCGTGCTGGAATCCTGGCGCAGCTGCCCGTTCAGATAGGAACATATCTTCAGGGAGCTCGGGTCAAGTTCCGTCTCGATATAGGGACCCAGGGGACAAAAGGTATCAAAGGATTTGGACCTGGTAAACTGTATGTCTCTTTTCTGAAGATCCCGGGCCGTCACGTCGTTTATACAGGTAAAACCGAGTATGTATTTGTATGCCTCCGATTCGCTTATACCAGAGGCCTTTCTGCCAATAACCACTGCAAGCTCAGCCTCGTATTCTACCTGGTTGCTCATTTCCGGAATTATTATGTGGTCTTCGGTGCCGATGACTGCAGAGGGCGGTTTTAAAAAGATCAGGGGTTCGTCTGGAAGCGGCATGCCTAGTTCCCTGGCATGATCCACGTAATTGAGCCCAACCGCAACTATCTTGGTGGGTTCACATGGAGCAAGGAGGTTCACCTTGTCAAGGGGATAGGTCTCGCTTGATCCAACAATCAAGCCTTCAAAGGGAGATGCCACTATAACCGAAACGGTCTCTCCCTGGCATATACCGTAAACCGAATCCCTTGAGCCAGGCCTTTGAAACCGTGCAAGCTTCATGAAAGGCCCAGCACGTCCTGCATGTTATAGAGCCCCGACGGCTTGTCTGCTATCCACATTGCGGCCCTGACCGCACCCTTGGCAAAGGTATCGCGGCTTGATGCCCTATGGGTGATCTCCACACGCTCCCCAATACCACCGAAGAGCACAGTATGTTCACCCACAATGTCTCCTGCCCTCACGGTCTGTATGCCTATCTCCTGCCTGGATCTTTCACCGATCAGTCCGTTTCTCTCAAAGACTGCAACCTTGTCGAAATCCCTGCCAAGGGCCTGTGCAACCACCCTCCCGAGCTGAAGGGCGGTTCCGCTTGGAGCATCCTTTTTCATCCTGTGATGGGCTTCCACTATTTCAACATCGTAATCATCGCCAAGGACCCTGGCAGCAGTCTCCAGGAGTTTATATAAAAGGTTGACACCGACACTCATGTTGGGGGCCAGAACACAGGGAAATTTTTTGGAAAGCTCCTCTATACGGGCGTATTCTTCCGGTGAAAAGCCGGTTGTACCTATCACCATGGCCCTGCCCTTTTCTGCAGCCTTTTCTGCATGTTTTACAGCGGCCTCGTGAAAGGTAAAATCGATTATCACATCCCCGGCGTCAATGACCTTATCCAGGGAATCTGCCACGGTCACTCCCATCTCACCGGTGCCTGCCACTATTCCTGCGTCCTTTCCCACTGCATGGCTGTCCGGCCTTTCAAAGGCACCTGTCAGCTCTATACCCTGGGTGCTGTTTATAATGTCAATAATACGGCCGCCCATTCGACCGCCTGCTCCTGCAACTATTGCCCTGATCATATCCATCAAATCCTTCCTGTTTACCAGATTAACTGCCTCTGACCATGCCTGAAAAACTATTTTAGCAGCTTCAGACCCTTCATGACATCAAGGAGCCTTTCCTTGTTGGCCTCGCTCATGGCAGCAAGGGGAAGCCTGACCTCCGCGGATTCGATCCGGCCCATCTCAGCCAGGGCCGTCTTTGCCGGCACGGGGTTGGTCTCAAAGAAGAGTGCCTCGAAGAGGGGAAAGAGCTTGATGTGCAGCCTCCTTGCCTTATCAATGTCACCCTTTGAAAATGCATTCATCATGGCAGCCATTTCCTTGGGCATCACGTTTGAGGCAACGGAGATGACCCCCTTTCCGCCCACGGCCATTGTGGGAAATGCTGTAAAATCATCACCTGAAAGCAGGATGAAATTCCTGGGGCACATCCTGATGACATCGGTAACCTGTTTCAGGCTGCCTGTGGCCTCCTTTATACCCACGACGTAACGGTTCTTGGCACAACGTGCCACGGTTTGGGGCAGCATGTTGACACCTGTCCTGCCTGGCACGTTGTAGAGGATCATGGGAAACTTGCATTCCCGGGCCACGGTCATGAAATGCTGATACAGACCCTCCTGACTCGGCTTGTTGTAGTAAGGTGTTATTACCAGGGCGGCATCAGCTCCAGCCTTCTTGGCATGCCTGGTCAGCATAACGGTCTCCGTGGTGGAATTTGAACCCGTTCCGGCAATGACAGGCACCCTGCCCCTCACTGTCTCCACCGTAAGCTCCACCACACGCATGTGTTCTTCATGGCTCATTGTGGCTGATTCCCCGGTAGTCCCGCAGGGCACAATACAGTGGGTTCCGGCCTTTATCTGCCATTCTATCAGGGCCTTGAGACCGTCTTCATCCAGTTTGCCATCCTTAAAAGGGGTAACTATTGCTACTATCGCTCCCCCTATTTCTTTTTTGGAAGACTGCTTACTGTTTTTCTTGGTTTTGCCACCCCTTGTTCGGCATGCCATTTTACTAAACCTCCCTAAGTAAGATTCTTATTGGACATCCTGCGCTCTACCGCAGGACATATATTGATCGTGTATTTTCAGGCAATCGAGAGGATAATTCACTCTTTGGATGAAATCAAATCCTTATGCACACAAACCCTGGAAGAATCTGTCCTCAAGTTACCCGGTTGCCTCTTTGATGGATTGCAGCCCCTTTGCAAATAAATTTGCAAATAAAACAATACCGGCTTCCTACTTGTATTTTCCATGGCAGGATTTTATCAATCCTTCTATTTCAGAAGCCGCACCTTTTGCCTGGTCAAACTCGCCCCTTTCCAGGTAATCCAGCAGCAGAAGAAGCCTCTTGGTGCAGACATCCCATGCCTCTTTCCATGCAGGCTCTGCAAGCTTTTCATAACCGGATACCAGGGAGCGGATGGCTGCGGTATCTACTGGAGCAAACCTTTCCCTGATGCAGCGTTTTATTTCCTTCCATTCCCCGCCAAGGGCCTTCTTTAGCTTTTTGGCCTGGTATGGACGCTTGCCGGACCGGGAGACGGCCTTGTTCCTCTGTTTGATGTCCTCCTTTTCCATTGCGCCCTTGAAGGTAAGTTCCAGGACAAACTTGTCGTCCTTTTCCTTGACCTCCAGATCGAACCTGAATTTCCCCGGAAGGGAAAACTCTGTCTCGCCGGTTTTTAAGACACCATCGGCAAGCTGGCCGGCAATCCGTGAAAGCTCCTGTGCTGCTTCTTCCCGGCTAAGGCCTAATCTTATTTTACTCTTCTTCAATCAGGCCTCTCTTATCCTGTCTGACACTCCCCTGGTAAGCTCAAGTGCCTTTAGTGCAAGATCCTTTTTGAGCAGACCCGTGCCGCAGCTTGGAGTTATCAGGCAGTTCTTTCTGACAATACCATCCTGCCCGCAAAGCCGGTCGGCCTGCTCCTGCCACTTGCCGTAAAGGGAGTCTGCCGTCTCTGCGGCCAGATCCTGTTCATTAAGGGTCGGCACAATGCCCCAGGCAAGTATTCCTCCATCCTTTATGAAGTTAAGGAGATTGGTTTTGAAAAGCAGGATCTTATCGAAATAGCTGTAGGCATCAAAACTCAGCACATCCAGGGGTGTTTCCAGGACCAGGGACCAGTCTGTGTTGGCACAAACGTGGATACCGGATATGCCGCCTGCCTCCCTGATTGCCTGCAGCGGCTCGGTCAGGTCAGAGACAGCATCCTCCCTGGTGATACCAACCATGGCAGAAGAACCAAAACCGGAAAGGGCAGGCTCATCCAGGAAACAGATTACATTGGGACAGTACTTTTTCATCTGCTCCACCTGGTACCTTGCCTTCAAGGCAACAGCCTTGGTAACAGCCTCCCTGAGTATAGGATTGAAGCAGGCCATTTTGCCGTCGCTGTCCTTTATAGCGGTAAGCATTGTAAAGGGTCCGGTTATCTGCCCTTTCAATGCAACCGGAGGCGTATCAAGTGCTGCCACGGCCTGGAGAAAGCTGTCAAACCCCTTGGAAGTCTCGGGAGAAAAGGCAAATCTCGAGCCTTCCAGGGGGAGGCTGCCTTCTGTTGCCGCCAGATAATCCTCAAAAAATTCCACCACCTCCTGATCAAAATCCGGCGAGGCAGTGTCAAAATATACGGAGTCATCCTTTTCCCTTATGCCAGGCAGCCCTTCAGAAAACTGCGTAAGAAGCCTCTCTTTGGGATAACAGGGCAGCTGCGGCCAGAGCGGGATTTCCTTCATATATTTTAATATAAGGGCTGTCGCCTCTTGATGGTCTGTAAGGGGAAGGCTCCCTATAAGGGTCGGCAGGCATTCTGGTAAAAAATTCATCTCAGATTATCCTCGTTTTCTCCATGTATTTGTCAGGTGTTGCCATCTTTTCCGGGGATTTCATCCTTGTCCAGATAAACATAGGTTATATCAAACTGTTCCAGGTGAAAATCAGGCCTGGGTTCAATGATAATCTCCTTCTTGAACTGATTCTCCAGAAGCTCAAGAAAGGGCGATTCCTCCTTGAGGAGCATTTCTCCAATGACCGGATTTACCATTACCTGGATTCCATTGCCGCTATAGGAAGGGGCGTCCCTGTTGATCTTGCGGAATATCTCGTAGCAGACAGTCCTCCGGGATTTCAGGCTTCCGGCACCCTCGCAGTAAAAACACTTCTCGGTAAGCAGACGGTTCAGGCTTTCCCTGTTCCTCTTCCTGGTCATCTGTATAAGGCCGAGCTCCGACATCCTGAGGATGTTGGTCTTGCACTTGTCCCTTTTGAGGGCGTCCTTCAGGGTCTTGAAGACCTCTTCCCGGCTGGATGCATCTGCCATGTCTATGAAGTCTATTATTATGAGGCCTCCTATATTTCTGAGCCTTAGCTGATAGGCAATTTCCTTGGCAGCTTCTATGTTGGTCTTCAATATGGTATCCTCAAGGTGTCTTTTGCCCACGTACTTGCCGGTATTCACATCTACAGCTGTCAGCGCCTCCGTGCTTTCAATGACGATGTAGCCACCAGACTTGAGCCATACCTTCTTGCCAAGTGACCTGGACATCTCTATCTCTATACCGTAGGCCTCGAATATGGGCTGTGAGTCCTCGTAAAGCTCTACCCTGGGCTTGAGCTCAAAGGCGAAGGTATCGATAAACTGGAGTATTCTGTCGTAGGCCTGCCTCGAATCAACCACGAGCCTTTCCACGTCCCCGGTGAACAGGTCCCGGACAGCCCTGAGTGTCACGTCCAAATCTTCGTAGACCAGGCTGGGAATGGGGAGGCTTGAGCCTTGCTTCTGGATGTTTTTCCACAACCTCAGCAGAAAATCCATCTCGGCCTTCAGGTGCCCCTTCTTGATGCCTTCACTTGCAGTCCTGGCTATAAAACCCGTACCTGCGGGCCTGAGTTCCTCGATGAGCTCCTTGAGCCTGTTTCTTTCAGCCTCCTCCTCTATCCGCCTTGATATGCCCACGTGATTCATGGTGGGCATAAGCACCAGGTGCCTTCCCGGAAGTGAGATATGAGAGGTTATCCTGGCTCCCTTGCTTCCCACAGGTTCCTTTATGACCTGCACCAGGATTTCCTGTCTTTCATGGAGCAGGTCCTCGATACGAAAGGGAGGCGGGATGTAATGAAGATCTGGCTGGGGCTCTTCTTCCTGGTGACAGAGAAACTGATCGGATTCTTCCACGGATTCAGCACGTCCAAGCATGAGCTCAAACTCAGAAAGGTGATCATAGACGTCGGTTACATACAAAAAAGCTGTCCTGTCAAGGCCGATATCCACAAAGGCTGCCTGCATACCGGGAAGCACCCTTACCACCCTGCCCTTGTAAATATTGCCCACGTGACCAGGTCTTGTGGCACGCTCAACGTGGAATTCAACCGCGGTGCCGTTTTCCAGCAGCGCCACCCGGCTCTCCCAGGGAGCCACGTTTATGATTAGTTCCGCACCCATAGCGGATAAAGAATAAAGGGTGAATTGACAAAGTACAAGTAGAGTGTTCGTATCTGCCAGCAGTGCATCATGTCTACGGATTTCATGCAGGTTCAGAGCCGAGAGTTCAGCCTTTATCTGCAGCAGGATGGAGGCTTGAAAACAAAAAGGAGGTATTAAAGAATCATGAGGGCAGTTTGGCAGAGGGTTTCCAGGGCAGGTGTCATGGTGGGCAAGGAAGATATCTCTGAGATAGGCAAAGGCGCCCTTGTCCTTCTTGGTGTCCAGGAGGATGATACTGAAAAGGATGCGGCATTCATTGCTGACAAATGCGTAAACCTGAGACTCTTTGAAAACGAGGAGGGAAGGTTTGACAGGTCGCTTCTACAGGAAAAGGGAGAGGTACTTCTTGTTTCCCAGTTTACCCTACTTGGAGACTGCCGAAAGGGCAGGCGCCCTTCCTTTTCCAGGGCGGCAGCACCGGAAAAGGCAAAAAAGCTTTATGAAAAGACTGCGCGGCTCATTGAGGCTGCCGGGGTAAAGGTAAAAACAGGCGTCTTCCAGGCCCACATGCAGGTATCTCTTGTCAATGACGGGCCGGTAACAGTCCTCATAGACAGCAGGAAGAAATTTTGATATCCCACCCCAAGGACAGGCCACCAAATTGAAAAGGCGGGCCGGAAAAACCGGTCCGCCTTCTAAGGCCTTGATGACTGGATAGGGCTTCTTATTTATGCTCCAAGGGCCTTGAAGATCTTGTCCCTGATCTCGTCAACTGTCCCGACCCCTTCAATCCTTACATACTTGGGTGCGTTGGCATCTCCGGATGCTTCCCATTCCTTGTAGAAGCCTACCAGGGGCTCTGTCTGGGCATGATAGACCTCGAGGCGCTTCTTGACTGTCTCTTCCTTGTCATCATCCCTCTGAATAAGGGGCTCGCCTGTCACGTCGTCCTTTCCTTCCACCTTGGGCGGATTGAAAACGATATGATATGTACGTCCTGAGGGCAGGTGGACCCGCCTTCCGCTCATTCTCTTGATGATTTCCTCGTCGGGAACGTAAATATCCACGACATAGTCAATCTTTACACCTGCTTCCTTCATGGCCTCTGCCTGGGGGATGGTCCTGGGAAAACCATCAAACAGGAAGCCCTTCTCGCAATCGGGCTGCTGGATCCTTTCCTTGACAAGACCGATTATAACGTCATCAGGAACCAGATCTCCTGCATCCATGTATTTCTTTGCTTCAAGGCCGAGCTTGGTGCCTTCCTTGATGGCCTGCCTCAACATGTCGCCGGTTGATATCTGAGGAATTCCAAATTTTTCCGTGATGAACTTTGCCTGGGTACCCTTTCCTGCGCCAGGACCGCCTAACAGGATTAAACGCATTTTTCTTGTTCCTCCCTTTACTTTGGTTTTTCAGGAATATATATGCCAATATCAGAAAAAAGCAACCTAAATCCTTATCCCGTTTTCAGAACAGATATTTATTTTTGACATATTATGGTTTAACGTGCCGCCAAATGGAAACTGAGACAGGATTCAGAAAGCTTATAATCAAACTGGTTGCTGCCATAGACCAGTTTAGCGAAATTACAGGCAGACTGGTGTCCTGGCTCACCCTGTTTCTGGTTATCTTCGTTACCCTGAACGTGACTCTCCGCTATGCCTTTAATATCAGTTTTGTCTTCATGGAACAGCTCCAGTGGCACCTCTATGCCCTGATCTTTCTGCTGGGTGCCAGCTACACACTAAGATACAACGGCCACGTGCGGGTTGATGTTATATACCAGCGCCTCGGCAAAAGGATGCGGGCCTTTATCAATGTTCTGGGATGCGTCTTGTTCCTGTTTCCAGGCTGCTATCTTGTCATCAAGACTTCCATTCCCTTTGTTGAATCCTCCTGGGCCATGAGGGAAGGCTCTGCTGACCCGGGGGGCCTGCCTGCCAGGTACCTGCTGAAGGCCGTCA
>JALVJO010000179.1 GCA_027028245.1 Deltaproteobacteria bacterium | reverse complement strand
ACAGCGCGCGTAGTGGGAGCCGGACTTGAGGTCCTGCTGGCAGGAGCCACTGGCAAAGTACAGTACCCAGGCCCACGAGGGAAAAGGGGGTTGGGACGTGGACGACCAATACCAATCACTTTGCGATAAAAACAGGGGATTTATGGCAGGATCATGTCTGGTGTAATCCACTATGCTCCTCAGCTCCTGGATGTTCGGGAGCCGCCAGTCATCATAGCCTGCCAGGATCAGATTTTCGCAATATGCCAGGGCCTCTTCCCAGGTCCTTGTCTGGGTGTTCACACTGGAATCGTTCTCCCACATGAGACCAGTGCCCTTGTCCGTTACGGTCTGGTCGCCGTTATCTTGAAAATTGTGTAAAAAACTGGAATCCCCGCGCACACAGCGCACATACTCGGACCAGGACTTGAGGAGCGATTGGGCGCTGCCGTCGGCGAAGAACAGAGCCCAGGCACCGGAAGAAGCGGCGGCGAAGGACGTGGACGACCAATACCAATCACTCAGCGATGAAAAATAGGCGGTGTCTATGGCAGGATCGTGCCTGGCGTAATTTACCATGGTGGTGAACTCAAACTGTGCAGGCAGGCGCCAGTCGGAATAGCCGGCGTAGGTAAGCCCATCACAGTGATCAACCGCGTCCTGCCAGGTCAATTTATCATTTGAATCTATCTGTCCATCGTCATTGGTGTCTGCCGTGTCCGTCATCCACATGAGGCCTGTGTTGTTGTCAACAGTAACGCTATCGCCCGTGCCGTTGTAATTTACGTGCTTGGTAAAGGACTGCTGGAGCCCTGAATAGGCCCCGTCCTGTCCGCTTCCAGCGCAGACGATCTCGTTTCCAGAAGTGTCGTAACACTTGGTTTGCCCAGTATCTGGCAGGGGGTTGTAGTCCGCTCCAAAGGCCGAGGGGCTGTTAAAAAGCCCCGCCATGAGCCACACCAAGCAGAGCCCCAGCACAGAGCCCGCGAAACGCCTTGCCCGAGGCCGGACCACAGATTCCGACCAAGGGGACCACCCAATACGTGACACACCCTTTATATGCATCTCAATATACCTCCTTTCCGCTGCGATAAGCGGCCATTAATGGCAGTCCCAGAAAAGGGTAAAAGGCGGGCTCAAAATGCAAATTTCGGCCATGCTGGCCAGATACACCCCTCCACCCGGCACTATGGCAACAAAGTGTCAAAGTGAATAAGTGAGGAAGTAGGCGAGCAAAGAAAAGGCCTCCACCCTTTATCGCTTTTCCTACAGATCCATCACATAGCAAACTATTTATATTAAAATTGTGTTTAAAATACCTATGTCCCTATGTCAATCCCAAATCACCTTGCTAATTGTCAACAAAAAATAGAGTTGTCCGGTTTATGCACGCGCTTATTTTACGGGGTGCCAATTCCTGATATGGGATATAAATCCGGACAATTATGTGTGAATATGGAGGACATTTTGTTTGCTGGAAACATTGGGGGGTAATGACACGTGGCACCAACACAGGAGATGGGAAAAAATCCATCCTTGCATAGGGTTCCGGTGAAACAGAAATGAGCTCTGCTGGAGAGGAACTCGCTCAAACCCGGTACTCATAACCCGGAAGAATCCGCCTCCGCTTTATTGACAAGGACACGAAATATGACCATCTTCTCCTGAGCTGACAAGGCATTTGTCCCATCTCACATATAATTAAGAATATTAAGATCCATTGCCTCAAAAACACCGCATTAAAATTATCCTGCTGGTTTTGGTCGGACTCGCCATTGCAGCACTTGCCTGGATGACATTCAAATCATGGAAGGGTACCTCGCCCATGAAGGGAGGACCTGTAATGCCGGGACTCATCCTGAAAAACATAAGATATACCAAGACCAGCCACGGCAGAGCGGTATGGACCCTTACGGCAGCACAGGCTGAACATGAACAGGATACAGGCATCACCAGTGCCAGGAACATAAAACTGATATTTCACGACAAGACCCGGGGTGACATAGTACTGACAGCTGATCAGGGCAGGGTCTTTTCCTCCAACGATACCATAATGATCTCAGGACACGTGCGGATAGAAAATAAGCCGGAGAACATACTTGTTACTGACAAGCTTTACTATGATGAAAAAACAGGTATCCTGAGTACCGATTCTCCCGTGCAGGCAAGACTGGATAATTCAACCATTAAAGGCAGGGGACTGCTGATAGATACCAGGCAAAGAATTCTTGAAATCATGTCAGGCGTAAATGCAACGCTTGACCAGCAGCAGCCTGGAAGCGTGAAGCCATGAAAACCCCGAGCCTCAAGGTTCG
Source organism: Deltaproteobacteria bacterium (assembly GCA_027028245.1). Classification (GTDB taxonomy): domain Bacteria; phylum Desulfobacterota; class Dissulfuribacteria; order Dissulfuribacterales; family QOAL01; genus QOAL01. Next base: position 5,192 of record JALVJO010000179.1, on the reverse strand, counting down.
AAACCTCAGAAAGAGCTTCGGCAGCAGGACCGTGGTGGACAGTCTTTCAATGGACCTGGACACAGGACGGATTGTCGGGCTCCTTGGGCCGAACGGGGCAGGCAAGACCACTGCCTTTTACATGATAGCAGGCATAATTAAGCCTGACAGTGGCTTGGTCTTTATGGGCCCCACGGACATTACCCCAAAGAGCCTGGCAGGACGGGCAAGGCTCGGAATGGCTTATCTGCCACAGGAAAGATCCATTTTCCAGGGACTTACTGTGGAACAAAACATCCTTGCGGTACTGGAATTTCAGGACATCTCCAACCAGGAGCGTCTTGAAAGAAAAGAAAGGCTTCTGGAAGAATTCAGCCTGCAAAAGGTTTCAAAAAACACTGCCGTATCCCTGTCAGGGGGCGAGGCCAGGCGCCTTGAAATCGCAAGGGCCCTTGCCATAGAACCTCTATTTCTGCTAATGGACGAACCCTTTGCCGGCCTGGACCCCATCACCATGACTGCCCTTCAGAAAATCATCGTGAGGCTCAAAAAAAAGGGCATGGGCATCCTTATTTCCGACCACAACGTCAGAGAGACCCTAAAGGTCTGCGACACGGCATTTATACTCTCTAACGGAAAAGTCCTGGCCGAGGGCACGCCTGAGGAGATAGCCGCAGACCCCAGGGCCCGGACAGTCTATCTGGGAGAAGGGTTCAGGCTTTAGTGCTTCCGAGAATTCAGAAACCAAGGTTCATTCCTGTTTTTAGAAAACGAACCTGTTAGTGGACGGCAAAAGCAGGAGCAGCAGCCTGAAGTGGTAAGCTGCATGGAAAACATAAAGGACATGAAATTACGTATAGGCATTTTATTATACGGCCTTACCTGGGGTGGTGCATCCAGGAGAGTTCTTACCCTGGCAAGGGGTTTTACGAAAAAGGGACACAATGTCAAGATTATTATTGCAGAACGCGGCCACTACCTAGATAACGACACAAATGGCCTGGAAATAGTAGAATTAAGACATGGACTTCTGCGGTATTTTCTAAAAAACGCATCCAAGAAAAGAAAACTGGATTTCAGCAGATATCCCCTTGCCGGATATCTTGAAAAGAAGGAAATAGACATACTTTTGTCCGGGGGGAATAATGCCCACCTAGCAGCCATATCGGCAAAGCTGCTTTCAAAAACAGACATACCCCTGATTCTGAGGTTCAGTAATCCCCTTGAGGCCTCGCTTTCCAAAAGACAAAAACTGTCGCGCAGGATCAGGTATATAAAAAGCTGTAGATATTATCCAAGGGCCGACGGATTCATTGCCGTCTCCAAAGCAATAGCAGCGGATATATCAAAGGCGGCAGGCATCCACCTGGAAGAGATTAAGGTTATATACAACCCCATGTTTACACCAGAACTGGTAAAGAGATCCCAGGAGCAGATAGAACATCCTTGGCTGACAGCAAGAGGCAGAAACAAAGTGCCTGTTATCATGGGAGCAGGAAGGCTGGTGTTTCAAAAAAATTTTGACCTGCTCCTGAATGCCTTTGCCAGGGCCCTCAACAACAGGGAGCTGAGACTGATAATCCTGGGTGAGGGAAAACAGAGAAAACACCTTGAAGACCTGGCCGCCAAGCTGGGGCTGAAAGACAGGGTCGATTTTCCTGGTTTTGTACCAAACCCTGTGGCCTACATGGCCAGGGCAGATCTTTTTTGTCTTTCCTCGAGATGGGAAGGTCTTCCGGGAGTATTGATAGAATCCCTGGCTGCCGGTTGTCCTGTAATCAGCACCGATTGCCCTGGCGGGTCTGCAGAAATCCTTGACCACGGCAAATTCGGCCTTCTTACGCCTGCAGATGATGAAAGATCCATGACACAGGCTATCCTGAAGGCCCTTGACACGAACTGGGACAGCTCGGCACTGAAGGAACGGGCCAGATTTTTCTCAGCGGATAAAGCCATTGACGGATATCTCCAGGTTTTTAAAACCACCCTTAAGAAAAAACAGTATTCATTGCCAAGGGCTGAGAAATAAGGCGTCCTGGTTTAACCCTTTTTAAAAGCTGAATCAGGCTATCTTGAGAAATTCTGCTATTGCCCTTGCCCCACGTTCTGCTGCAGTAGTTCCCGGCTCGTTGTAAAAGGTATAGTCAAATGCCTTTCGCTGTAAATCCAGATACCGGGGATGCACAGCAAATGCCTGCTTTACGGCTGGTTCGAGTTCTGATTCCACGTTATTTACTACCTGGCCGAGATTCCAGTGATAGTAATAAGGATTGCCTTTCCAGTTGACGTGGTGAGCATTCAAAAATATGCATGGACGGGGCATATAGAGGAATTCATACACCTGACTACTTACATCGCCCAGGTAAATATCAGCCGCAAACATATATGTCATGTCGGCTGATGCCTCACTTCCCAGGTCTATGTATATGTTGGGAATATTAAAATATTTTCTGGGGACCTTGGCATGATGGCGCCTTCTTCGCTTGAAAAGCACCACATGCGGGGCAAAAATGAGATTGTACCTGGGATGCTGCCTGAAAAATTCCATCACCTGAAATCCCATTTTGTTCCATGATGCCACGGACTGATCAAAGTGGGGGTTGTAAACCACTATGGTATTGCTGTTGTCAAAAAGGACAGGCGGCGTCCTTTTCTTTCTGAGGCCTTCAATCACCTCAAATTTAGGCCACCCCACCACTGCATATTTTCCCTCTTTCAAAAGCCCCCTTTCTCTAAGCCTGTCTACGTACTTCTGGCCGGGAAGGAGCGTGAGGTCAAAGGCACCTGAGCGCTCATCAAAGCCGCCCTCGCGGTCTCCTGCACCGTGCCTGGTATGTATCATGATAAGATCCTTCAGGCCGAAGACAGTACGCAGTTTCATGCAGTGGCGCTCAGGCGAAACAAGGACATCCAGTGACCTGAAAAAATCCAGGTTATGCTTGAGAACGACCTTTTTACGCTTAAAGGAAATTCTTGAAACCAAGGGATCGATGATGCTGTAATACCACGGCACCTCAAGCATCTTAAATCTGCATTTATGGCCCGGGTAAAGGGTTGCTATTTCCCTTGCAAAGGCCATCTCGGGTTTACTGGAACATGCAATGACCACCTCTATGCCGGTATAGTGCCTAGTCAGTTCATAGGCATAGGGGACCGCATGGGGAATCTGGTGGGTGAAGTAATGATTGAAAAGAAAACCAATCCTGATCATTTTATTCTATATACTGCGAAATGCCCTGTTGAACAAATTTGAGGCAGGGAAAAGTCTTTTTCTGCCTTACCGAGAGGTAGTGGATATTATATCTTTCAGCAAGCTGGATCAGGTATTCAGGCAGAAAGCTGTCAAGATTCCTGGCGCATAATTTTCGGCATTTTTTTGCCCAGGCAGGGAAATTCCGATCAAGTCCGCATAAAAGCAGCATTGGCCAAACTGTGTATCATTACCTCTTAAAACCGAGTTCCTGCCGGTTGATTCAGCCGAGAAAAACCGGCAAGGGGAGCATTCCCGGTTTGCCCCCCCATTTGTGCCACTGGCACGGAAGGGGTGTTTCTTGAAAGATTTCACCACAAGGAAGCCCACTTCGCCCGCAGTGAAGCCTCTGAGATTGGCGATGTCTGCATTCGAGAAGGATTTGAAATCTGCACAGCGGCTTGGTGAACCTTGAAAGAAATGCACCTTCCTTGCCTTACCTCGCACAGGGACAAACCGGGAATGCTTCCAGCGGCAAGCCTCTGGCCTTTCTACGACTCATTCAGGAGATGAACCTGGTAGTTTTCCAGCCTGTAGGCCAGGTCTGCCTCTTTCAATATGGTCTCCTGGTGAGAAATCGCAAGGATGGTCAGCTGCCCGGTCAACTTCTTGAGACTTCTGCAAATGGCCTGTTCGGTTTCCACATCCAGTGCGCTTGTGGCCTCATCCATTACCAAAAGCTCGGGGTTTCTGACCAGTGCCCTGGCAATGGTGATCCTCTGACGCTGGCCGCCTGAAAGAAGACTCCCCCTTTCTCCAGCCATGCTGTATATGCCCTGCGGCATCTGGGAGACAAAATCCCATGCGCCAGCCTGCTTCAGGGCGCGCACAACATCAGATTCTGACAGCTCTTGGTCCCCCAGGGTCACATTGAAGAATATGGTATCATGAACAAGAAGGCTTTCCTGGGGCACATACCCAATGAGGCTTCTCCACCTTCTAAGATCTATCTTCTCAAGCGGGGTATTGTCTATCAGGACCATGCCGGCGGCAGGACGATAAAGGCCGCAGACAAGATCCACTATGGTGGTCTTCCCGGACCCGGAAGGGCCTATCAATGCAGTAAAGGACCCCTTTGGGATGGTCATATCGAGGTCTTTCAGGATCTGCCTGTCATGGAAAAAAAAGCTGATGCTGCTGAGTTTGATATGTCTTTTGAAGACAGGTTCCATACTGCCACCCAGCTCTTCTTTTTGTTCCTCTGCAAGCCTTATTCTCTTGAGCAGAGACCAGTAGGCACTTTCAGCTATCACCATGACCTGATGCTGCTTTTGTGCCTTCTGAAGGGTTTTCAATATCTTGGCCAGCATGTATACCATTACCAGGACATTTGAAAGTGGCAGCTTCAGCACCACCAGGGCTATATAGAGACCTATGGTAAAAAAAATGGTGGTAAGCGGCTCCTGTAATGCCCTGAGGGCCTCCTTGGCAAAGACCTGGCGCTGCAGGGCCTTTTTAAGTTCCATTGTCTTTTTTTCCAGGACTCTTTCTGCCAGATGCTCCCTGTACATGGCCTTCAGCGGCTTTATGGACTGGAGTATGTCGGTAAGAAAGGAAAGAAGTGATTTAAGCAGATCCGTCTGATCCCTTCCTGCCTTTTTTGCCATGGCCACCATGAACCGGAGAAAGTATAAAATGCCCGATCCAATCAGCACGGTCAAAACAGTGGCCTTCCAGGCAACCATCAAGGCCACTCCTGTATAAACTGATGCATTGAGCAGGTAGGCCAAGACCCGCATGGCATAAAGGTATGCATTGGCCGACCTTGTTGCCTCGGTGGCAAAGGCGTTTGTAATGCTGCCAGCTGGCTGATGTACGTAATAGCTCCAGCTGCTTTTGAAAACTGCCTTAAGCAGGGCAAGACGCAGGTCTGTTGCCACGTTGGCCACCATATAGCCCACCCTTTTATTGGCAAGAAGGACCAGGATCACCTTTATAACTATGCTGAGAACAAAAATTACCA
>JALVJO010000178.1 GCA_027028245.1 Deltaproteobacteria bacterium | reverse complement strand
TCATAATAGACAGGTCCCAGGGATACATCGGGGTCTTGATAGATGATCTGGTTACAAAGGGGACCAGGGAACCCTACCGGATGTTTACCTCAAGGGCTGAATACAGGCTTATGCTCAGGGAGGACAATGCTGCTGCCAGGCTTACCCCTCTTGGCCGCAAGATAGGGCTGGTGAAGGACAGCCAGTGGGAGAGATTCCTCAAGAAGAAGACAGAGTACGAAACCTTTCTTGATAGTGTGAAATCGTATAAGGTCTCTCCGTCCAAGGATATAAACAAGTGGCTGGAGGAAAACGGATCTGCCCCGCTGAAACAGGGCACGACCCTTTTTGATCTGCTCAAAAGACCTGAGATAACACTGTCTTCGGTTTGCAGGAGGTTTGCTATGTCGGAGCCTTCGTCTGATATATCCGCACAGGTGGAAATTGAAACCAAATACCAGGGCTATATCAGGCGCCAGCAGGAAGACGTAGAAAAATTCAAGAAGTGGGAGAAGATGCTCCTTCCGCCTTCACTGGATTACACCAAGGTACCGGGCCTTTCGCGGGAAGTGGTGGAAAAGCTGAGCCGAGTCCGTCCAGAGAGCCTGGGCCGGGCATCCAGGATCTCTGGGGTCACCCCTGCTGCAGTTACTGCCATAAGGGTATATCTGCAGAAAATTAAGGCTGAACCGTGACATCTTCATCCAATGTTTTTATCTTCAGGGTATGTAGAATATTCTTGATTGCAGTCAGGGTAATTTTCGTGATAATTTGAATAAAAGCAGCCGGTCCTGTATAAGGCCTTGTCTTCGAGGAGCACGGGCTTTTCAGTCGGTTTTAAAGGGGATTATCTTCTGATAATCCGGGAGCGTGGATATGCCTGAAAATGACAATGCCATTGTTTTGAAAAAAGAATTAGAAGAAATCCTTCCCAGGAAGCTAGCCCAGGTCTTCAGGGACTACGGGCTCGATCTCGATGAGCTTCTGGTGCCGCTCAAGTGGAAGCCGCTGGTCCTTTTTATCGGGAATTATTCTTCCGGGAAATCCACCTTTATAAATGAATTTCTTGGCAGGGACATTCAGAGAACAGGCCAGGCCCCCACAGACGACAGTTTCACCATTATTACGGCCCCTGAGGGAGAAGAGCCTGAAGGCGACCTTACAGGCAGCACTGTGGTTAATGATGAAAGATTTCCGTTCGAATCCCTGAGGGGGTTCGGCCAGAAACTCCTGTCGCACCTTTCCATGAAACGGGTCAAGGCCCCGGTCCTGGAAAACATAGCTATAATCGATACACCAGGCATGCTGGACTCCGTGACCGAACAGGACAGGGGTTATGATTATCTCGGAGTAATAGGGGAGTTTGCCAAGCTGGCGGATCTGATAGTCCTGATGTTTGATCCCCACAAGGCCGGCACCATTAAGGAGACATACAAGGTGCTCCGGGTGACCCTCCCCGGCATGGTTGGAGAAGACCGGGTCAGGTTTGTATTGAACCGGATAGATGAATGCGAAAGCCTGGAGGATCTGGTAAGGGCCTACGGCACGCTCTGCTGGAACCTTTCCCAGATGACAGGCAGAAAGGACATACCGCGGATATTTCTCACCTATGCCAGGATTGAAGGAAGGGAGGTCCTTCCGGAATTCAAGATATGGGAGAAGGAGAGAGAGGAACTCAAAAGATCCCTCCTTGATGCTCCCCGCATGCGGCTTTATCACATGCTGCAGGAAGTGGATAACGTCGTCAGGGAGCTTGCCCTGGAAATAGAGGCCCTGGAAAACCTGAAAAGCCGTTTCCGAACAAAACTGTGGGGTTTTTCCAAGAGCCTGATCTTTGCGGGTACTGGTGCCTTTTTTCTGGGAGATCTTGCCATGAATCTGATCTTTGGATACCCTTCAAATCCCTTTGTTATGGACCTGGTTTCAGGCACCTTGGGGCCACACAGTTTCCTCTGGCCCCTCATCTGGCTGCTGCTTGTTGTGGCCGCAGGCTCAGCCGTATTCCAGAAGATCACGTTCCCCAGGTTTGCCAGAAAATATGCTGACGATCCAGATCCGCTGGTGAAGCTCAAAACGCCGTACGAGCGGGATCTGTGGCCAGTGGTAAGGCAGCGCGTGTCCGAGCTCATTGAAAAGCATGCCAGGAGACAGGTGTGGATGCCGCACTCCAGGAATCTCCAAAAGGTGAGGAGGTTTCTGAAAAAGGATCTCCAGGCCTTTTACGAAAGGATCAAGCTCTATTGATGATATCTGGCTGCCGCCGGATTCCAGGGCAGCCTGAGAACAGATAGCATGGTCTCTGGGCTGGGAGGGGCCTGCCTTCACTTTCCATGCTTCATTTACTATACTTATTTTTACCTGTCTTCCCGCACGGGACATGCAGGCTGAGCCCCGGCCAGTTCATTCGGGTTTGTTCGGATGCATGGTTTCGGGCAGCGAATATCCCTTGGGGGCTCAAAGACAGTGCCAGGGTCAAGGCTGAAAGTAAAGTTTGGAGGAAGTCATGTCAGGACATTCTAAGTGGAGCACCATTAAACATAAAAAGGCAGCTCAGGATGCCAAACGGGGCAAGATCTTTACGAAACTTATCAAGGAAATCAC
>JALVJO010000177.1 GCA_027028245.1 Deltaproteobacteria bacterium | reverse complement strand
TTCAAATTCTTCTCGAATAAAGACATGGCCAATCTCAGCGGCCTGACTGCGGGTGAAGTTGGCTTCCTTGTGGTGAAACCTTTCAAGAAACACCCCTTCCTTGCCTGTGGTGCGAATGGGGGACAAATCGGTAATGCTCCCTCCTGAATTTCAAGCAATCTCATACCAGTAAAAACGGCCTCGGCCCTTTGACCTCCTGAATGCCGCGATGCTGAGTATGAACACGGCTACCGGCTTATTTTTTCGACATTCCTGAAAAGCTCCCTATTAAGTTCTGGAAATAGGAAAGGCAATCTTGATATTTCTATTCCGAATAACCCGGACGTATAATTTTGTTTTGTAATGTTTTGTGATTGACTTTGGTATTATCATAATATTATGATCATTTTATGCTGAAATATGGGGATGAAATGCAAATTTTACCTTGTATTGACCAATTACCGGGAACCGGTGTCTTTTTCCGCCCTGCCAATAGTTATTCGCTTTCTGAGATCATCAGAAGTCATTACCCTGCTTTTTACGGAACTCGTTTGTTCACTGATGCGGTTAACGGTTCCCGAAGTGTTTCTTCCTGCTCCTTTCAGCCAGCTTTTTTCATACCAGGATACAGGGGGCATCCGACATGACAAAATTCCTTCAGGCAACCCGTTCAAGGGAAAAAGTTGTCCACCTCTTTAAAACCTTTTTCACCGGATACATCCTTTCAGTTTTCCTGCTTGCTTTTGTTGCACTTTCAGGCAATGCGGTAGCAGACGACGTTTCGCTTACCAGCGGCACACCTTTTCCCACTTCGGTACCCGGAGAGACCATAGCCAAAAACCTGTATATCGAAGTCCCCCAGGGGGCCACAAAGCTTACCGTAACACTGACCAACGGTACCGGGGACATGGACCTGTACCTGAAATACGGCAGGAGGCTACAGGGAGACACTGTAAACCAGCTGGATGCAGACACGGACTTCATCTCGGATGGTCCAACAGCATCAGAATCCATTGTTGTCACGCCTTCGTCCAACCCGCCCCTTAAGGCCGGCCGCTGGTACATAGGCACCTTGAACTGGAATTCATCCACTACCCACTTCACAGTAACTGCCACGGTTGAGGTTGCTGCCTCGGAATCTGTAAAGGCCAGGCCGAGTGTATCCGGAAACAGCCCGGAGCTTTCAAAGGCCCTTTTTTCCAATGTTGCTGATCTCGAGGCCAAAAATTACCTGTCCGGGCTGTCTCCTTCACAGCAAGCATTCATAAGGGAGCTGGGATACCCCACTTCCTTTGTTAAGATATTCGGCCTTGAAGACGGCAGCGTCAGGGTGGATGAAACATGGATATACCCAAAGCAGGGAATGGTGGAGAATTTTGTAAACGGGGTTTTCATCAGTGAAGACACGGTGGATCAAAAGGATAACGGCGCTGTGCCGTCCCGTTTCAAGCCTGAGGATTACAGGTTTGATACCACTGTCAACGATGTCATATCAAAACACGGCGATCCTCTTTACGTGCAAAAGGAAGAATTACAGGGTTCTGAGGTAAAGGTCTATGTTTATGACGGAATAAATTTCGGTTTTCTTAATGGCAAGCTGGCAAGCGTGGTCACCACCATGAAAGCGGAGCAGTAAACCATGAAATCTCAAATAAATAAAACAAGCATCAGGCAGTTTCTGGCTATTGGATTGAACAGCATGGGCTCAGGGGCCCTGGGACTCGCTGTTGCCCTTACCGTCGTATGGGGCACCTATCTGGCAGCGCAATACGCTCAGCAGCCAGAGGAAACCAAACAGGTAGCTCACAAGGTCGCAGAAAAGGTGCCGCTGGTTGCAGTGCCTGCTCCAGGTGGTCCAGGAAAAGATCCCATGGAGCGAGATGCCTCTTTTAAGGGCACGCTTCAATCTCTTGATTCAATTGGGGTCCCAAGCCAAGAGAACCTGCCCCTGATCAGCAAACAAATTCGCACTTTGGCAGAAATGCCCGCGCCTAAACATGCCCCGGGCGGCAGTGGACATTCAGGCCAAGCCGCTGCCTGCGGTATATCAGTTTCACCTGCAGAGGCCGTTCCAGGGGAGTTTGTCACTGTGGAGGTCTCCATTCCATCGGCATTTCAGTCAAAGATAGGTAGCATCACTGGCAGTATCAGTACAGGGGCTGGCTTTTCCGTGCCAAAGACTGGAGGCTCGACTTCCTTTTCCATACCTGAAGGGCTGTCCGCTAACTCCATCGAGGTTTCTTTCCAGGCATACCTTGCGGAAGGAGGAGGTGTGGCATGCAGCGGATCCACGGTCGTCTCTGTAAAAAGGGAGTCGGATGATTGTCCCAACAATGAAAAAAAGTGCGGGGATCTTTGTATACCTAAAAATGATCAATGTTGCGATCCTCCTGGAAGCCACACCTGCGGACCTGACGCATTTTGTTGCGGATTGTCAGCCTGTTGCTCGGCAGATGAGGAGTGCTGCGGGGGTCACTGTGTGAAAGGGGACTTTGGGGGCAAGTGCTGCGGTAGCATATGGTGCAATAAAAATGAAGAATGTGACTGGAAAAATGGCCGATGCGTACCTAAAGAAGAATTTGAGGGGCCAACACTCGATGATTTT
>JALVJO010000176.1 GCA_027028245.1 Deltaproteobacteria bacterium | reverse complement strand
GTGGAGCACCCCTTCCTGGGCCGAGGCATATGGGCAGGGGATAACTGCAAGCAAAAGTACAATAAGTGCTGCAAGGATAGTCTTTCTGGTTTTGAACATGGGCTCTGTTCCTCCTTAAACAGGTCAACTGCAATAAGACTGCCAAATTTTTAAGAGGAATATGCCCACAGCATGTGGGAGACAAAAATGGTATTTAGTTCCCTTAGCCCTGTTTCATGGTTGTAAACAGGGAAAGGGACAGGTCTTTGTTTGAATCCGGGCCTTGAGAAGAACTGCCTGGATGGAGAAAACGGAAATATCTTCTGAGCAGTATGAAAGAATTTCCCAATTGAAAGTGGGAGCATTCCCAGTTTGTCCCCGGACGAGGAATGACGAGGAAGGGCAAGGATCGGCGCATTTCTTTCAAGGTTCACCAAGCCGCTGTGCAGATTTCAAATTCTTTTCGAATACAGACATCGCCAATCTCATCGGCTTGACTGCGGCTAAAGTTGGCTTCCTTGTGGTGAAACCTTTCAAGAAACACTCCTTCCTTGCCAGTGGCACAAATGGGGGGATGAACTGGGAATACTCCCTTGAAAGCAGTCTCAGCCCCCGGGACGGATCTTTTCCAGGAAGGACTTCCACTTTTCAAGGGCCCTTTCCGAGTAGGCAGCACCCCTGAGCCTTTTTGGAAGGCGTTTTTCCAGCCTGGGAAAAAGGCCGAAATTTACGTTCATGGGCTGAAAATTCCTGGCCTCTGCCAGGGTCAGGTGATTTATCAGAGCGCCATGGGCAGTTTCAGCCGGGGGTGGAACGGGTGACTTTCCAAGAATGCGGGCAGAAGCATTTATGCCTGCCAAAAAACCCATGGCAGTTGATTCTACATAGCCTTCAACACCGCTGATCTGTCCTGCCAGATAACAACCTGGAAAGCTTTTGAGGTTCAAAAGTGGTGTAAGCACCCTGGGGGCGCAGACAAAGGTATTCCTGTGTATGCTGCCGAGCCTGACAAATTCTGCATTTTCAAGGCCCGGGATCATCCTGAAGATGCGCTTTTGTTCCTGCCATTTAAGCTTTGTCTGGAAGCCGACCATGTTGTAGAGGGTGCCCTCCCTGTTTTCAGCCCTGAGCTGAACCACTGCCCAGGGCTGCTGCCCGGTTCTCGGGTCAGTAAGCCCCACGGGTTTCATGGGGCCATACCTCAGGGTTTCCCTGCCCCTTTGGGCCATTATTTCAACAGGCAGGCAGCCTTCAAAATATCTTGGAGATTCAAAGTCCCTGAGAGGTACCTTTTCGCCTTCCAGGAGCTCTGTGATAAATCTTTCGTAAAGCTCCCTGTCCATGGGACAGTTCAGGTAGTCTCCCTCACCAGGGGGGCCATACCTAGACTGTCGGAAAACGATTTCCATGTTGATGGATTCCGCAGAGACGATGGGTGCTATGGCATCGTAGAATGCCATGAATTCCTCTCCTATGAGAGATTTCAGGTCCTCGGCCAGGGGCTGGGAGGTGAGGGGGCCGGTGGCAATAATCACCGGCGACTCCCCTGGAACCTCCTTTATCTCTGTTCGAACGACTTCTATGTTCGGGTTTTGAGAAATCCTGTGGGTGATGTGGCGGGAAAAGAGCTCCCTGTCAACAGCATGGGCCTTTCCTGCCGGCACCCTGGTGGCATCTGCTGCCTCCATAATGAGAGAGCCGCCGAGCCTCAGTTCCTCCTTCAAAAGACCAATGGCAGATTCCAAGGCGGAGGAACGAAGACTGTTGCTGCAAACAAGCTCTGCGAGGGTATCAAGCTTGTGGGCCGGGGAAAACCGTTTTGGTTTCATCTCATAGAGTGTTACATGAATTCCCCTTCGGGCAGCCTGCCATGCTGCTTCGCATCCCGCCAACCCGGCTCCGATTATTTTAAGCCTGTCATCTTTTCTGTCCATGGCATCAAGTTTACAGTGCAGGAGGGACAGTGTACAGAATCATCTGGGATCAGGGTTGGGCCGAACTCTGGACCCTTAAAGAAGCCCTGCTTCCTGAAGTCTGGAGATGACCTCCTCTCTGTCCAGGTCATACCAGTTGCGGTAGGCTTCAGCCACGGCAAAGTACTGCCCGGAGCGTACATTGGGGCAGAATATCTCATCCACCTGGCCCGAGAGCCTGGATATTGCGGTATCTGAGCCGGTCGGGGCAGCAACTACTATCCGCGAGGCGCCTGCCTTCCTGCACGTATTTACGGCAGCAAGGGTGGTGAACCCTGAGGCAAGGCCATCATCGGCTATTATCACGGTCTTTCCGTCCATATCAGGTTCCGGCCTCCCTTTCCTGAAGAGCCTGTTTCTCTCCTGGAGTTCCTTTTTTACCCTCTGGATCTGTGCTTCTATTTGTTCGGGCGTTATGCCGAAATGGTGGATAAGCCCTTCGTTAAGAAACATTTCACCGGACAGGGTGACAGAACCCATGCCTGCTTCCGGATTACCTGGAATAGGTATCTTTCTTATGATCAAAAGATCCATTGGAAGGGCCAGGGCAGTAGAGATCTGTATGGCCACCGGCACTCCTCCGGAAGGTATGCCCAGGACCAGGGTATCTGGTTTGCCCTGGTAATAGGGCCTTAGGAGTTCGGCCAGGACCTTCCCTGCATGATCCCTGTCTTCAAAGATAAAACGTCTGTTTTTTAGGTCTTGTATCTGGTAAATCCTTGTTTTCATATCCTTCATATTCTCCTGTAGTGCAAAATGTTATTAGTAATGAAACCAGATGCTGATTTTTTCACTGTTTGATATTATTAAGGTATGCATAATTCCTTGGAATAAAAGATGCTTTATCAACTTTTAGACGCTTGAAATGCATGATCAGGCATGAAGAAAGGATGAAGCAGGTGCTTGTGGGTCTTACGGGAAATTTCGGAAGCGGAAAGTCTACGGTGCTCAAGATGTTCAGAGAGCTCGGCGCTCTTACCTTTAGTGCCGACGAGCTTGTTCACGGGCTTTTAAATAGAAACGACATAAAAAAGGAGATAAGGAAGATTTTTGGAGCACAGGTATTCAATGGTTCCGATATAGATAGAAGGGAGCTTGCCCGTAAGGCCTTTTCGTCGAAAAAGCTGAGAATGAAGCTGGAGGAAATCCTCCATCCCCTTGTCTATAAAAGGGTAGGGGAGTTCAGGAGGAAATATCCCGAAAGGATAATTGTGGCTGAAATACCCCTTCTATTTGAGACTGGCAGGCAAAGGGATTTTGATTTTATCATCCTTGTAACCTGTCCCCGGGGCGTGGCAATTGAAAGGCTTGAGAAAAGAGGCTTTGCCAGCCGTGAGGTGCAAAGGAGGCTCAAGGCCCAGATGCCCATGGAAGAAAAGATCAAATATTCGGACTTCGTAGTGGATAATTCCGGCACCCTGGCTGAGACCAGGCGGCAGGTGAAGAAAATATGGGAGAAGTTGACATATTCTGGAGGGCCGGCAGGTGAATGACACAATCGGCAGGATGAGCGTCGGCCTTGAGAAGGCAATACACACGCAGTTTGGCCAAAACCCGCTGGTTTACTGGGCTGTAATTGCCTCAGTACTGATTTTTGTCATGTGGCTCAGCTATGCGGCTACAAGGTATCTTGCCGTAAAGTTTGTACATGCAGCCCTCAGGAGGACCAGGAATAAATGGGATGATATACTTGTAGAAAAAAATGTCTTTGTACCCTTTGCCCTTCTTGCCCCAGCCATAGTGTTCAATTATGCGGGCAGGCTTATACCTGGCTTTCCGCCCATCCTCTTGAAGCTTGCATTTCCCTTTGTCCTGCTATCAGTGGTCCTGGTGGTAGACCGTCTCCTTTCAGTGGCACTGGAACTTTATAACAGAAAACCCATGGCAAGACGCTGGCCCATAAAGGGATACGTGCAGGTTGTAAAACTCCTGGTATATCTTGCTGCCGGCATCATCGCGGTATGCAGGCTCATAGATGAGTCACCCTGGGGTCTTTTGAGCGGCCTGGGCGCCGTTACTGCACTGATCATCCTAGTTTTCAAGGATACCATCTTGTCCTTTGTGGCAAGCGTACAGCTTCTTTCCAACGATCTTCTCCGGGTAGGCGACTGGATACAGATGCCCAAATTCAATGCAGACGGAGATGTAATGGAGATAGCCCTGTACTCGGTGAAGGTTCAGAACTGGGACAAGACCATTACCACCATACCAACCAGGAAGTTCATGGAAGAATCCTTCAAGAACTGGCGTGGTATGAAGCAGTCAGGCGGACGCCGGATCAAAAGATCAATATTTATCGACCAGTTCAGCGTCCGCTTCTGCGATGAATCAATGTTAGAAAAATATCGGAAAATTCATCTGTTAAAAGACTATATTAATGCAAAAGAAAAGGAATTGAAGGAGTACAATGCAATACACGATATTGATGACAGCGTTGTAGTAAACGGCAGGAGACTCACCAATCTGGGAACCTTCAGGGCATACCTGGTTGAATACCTGAGACGCAATCCAAACATCAGAAAGGACATGACCCTGATAGTCCGTCAGCTTTCTCCAACTCCCGACGGGCTGCCCCTGGAGATATATGTCTTTTCCAGGCATACCGAGTGGGCGGTCTACGAGGCCATACAATCAGACATCTTTGATCATGTCCTGGCATGCGTTCAGGAATTTGACCTCAGGGTCTGCCAGAGACCGTCTGGTTATGATATCAAAAACCTTGTCTCTTGCAGCAGCCCTTCCTAGTTCAGGGGTTTCGGTGGCCCCCTTTTCTGATCTTGCCGCTTAGCTCCTCCAAGGCCTTTTCAACGGAATAGGTAACGAGGTCTGAAGGCCTGGCACCATCAATCCTTACAAGGAGACCTTTCTTCTCATAGTAGTCAATTAGCGGGGCCGTCTCCTGTGTGTAAACCTGAAGCCTTTTTCGGATGGTCTCTGGCTCGTCATCGCGCCTTCTCACAAGGTGAGCACCACACCTGTCGCAAGTCTCATTATTCCTTGGCGGGCTGGTAATCATGTTATAGACAGCACCACAACGCAGGCAGATCCTCCTTGCGCCGAGCCTCCTGACAATCTCATCATCTGAAACATCAAGAAAGATGACTGCATGAAGAGGCCAACGCCTGGATTCCAGTATCTTATCAAGGCCCTTTGCCTGGGCCACGGTTCTTGGAAAGCCGTCCAGGATAAATCCCTGTCCCACCCTTTTAAGCTCAGCACCAATAATCTCAAGCACCATCTCATCAGGGACAAGCTCGCCCCTTTTCATGTATTCCTCTACCTCTTTTCCAAGCCTCGTCCCCTTTCCCACCTCTTTTCGAAGGATGTCGCCAGGGGTAATCCTTTTAAGTCCTAATCTTTTAGAGATCCTCTCTGCCTGTGTCCCTTTTCCTGCCCCTGGTGGCCCAAGAAAAACCAGATTCAAGGTCTTCATATCTCTTATCCCCTTAAATGAATGTCTTGGGATAGAAAAACATGTCCCTTGCCACAATTGGCCCATGGATCGCTGGACCTTACCCCTATGGATTTAAGTAGGTATCATAACGGGTATTGTCAAACCAAGTTTTTGGATGTGCCAGATGGTCGCTGACCTTCACCGGCCTTGACAACAACAGGATATGCCAGTAATCATTTAGCATATAACAATATATTGTGCCTCAGGTGAACGGGAAGTCCGGTGAGAGTCCGGCGCTGGCCCGCAACCGTAAGCAGGGACGAAAGCTGGAACACGCCACTGTAAATCTTCATATTTACGGGAAGGCCCAGCAAGTAGATTGATCTGCAAGCCGGGAGACCGGCCTGAGGGAGAGCGTATCCGGCTTCGTGGCTTAAGGCCGGATGCGGAAAACACCCCCTTTCCGCACTCTCCCCTTCCCCTTGCCTCTTGGCGCCAAAAAGGAGGTCCCATGAAGATCATAGGCCAGAACATCAACATCTTTGACCCCAGAGTTTACGAGGCCGTAAACAGAAAGGATGCGGCTTCCATCCGTTTGATGGCAAAAAACCTTATTAAAAACGGCGCAGACGGCCTTGAAATCAACCTTGGTGGCTGGAAGGCCTCTGACCAGGTGATGCCCTGGGTGATCCTACAGGTGAGAAAGGAGACGAACTGCCCTCTTTTCCTAAGCCCCATACCCGCCTCCCTCAAGGAGGCAGTGGAGGCAGACCAAACGGGAAGGATATTCATTAACTGTGTTACTGCAGATAGAGACAGGCTTGAAAGCATGCTGAACGCCGCCCTTTGCTTCAACACCTGCCTGGTGGTTCTTCTTACAAGGCAGGGCCTTCGTCCTTCAAACCTTGATGAACTGCTTCTTATTGCAGAAGAGGTGATTGAGATGGCTGAAAGGGCAAACTTTCCCCTTGAAAGGCTCGTTCTGGACCCTGTCCTTCGCCCAAGGCTTACCACTGACCCATCGGGATACTTGGTGAACAGGCCGGATGCCACCTTTTTTGCAGAGGCCATAATGCTTATGGGGATGCTTAGAAGGGAAAGACCAATTAAGACTGCAGCGGGCATAAGCAACCTGACCATGGGCATGTACAGAAGTGAAAGGGAAAACTTTGAGCCTGCCGCAATAAGGCTGTTTCAGGGTGCAGGCCTTGACTATTTGATAATGGACTGCTCAAATAGGCACCGCTTGGAGCGGATAAGGCAGGAAGGAGCCGTTCCCTATCTTTCGCTCGTAAAATCAGACATGGCAAGCAGGCTTTATATTGCTCCTTAGCCCTATTTTGGAAAATTGAACAGGGACATACTCGTTACATTCTGCCTCTATTTCATTGGCCTCTTTGGCATAGGCCTTGTTGCATGGGCAAGGACCCGAAACATCTCCGACTACATACTCGGGGGCAGAAGGCTTGGAAGCATGGTCTCGGCCTTAAGTGCCGGGGCCTCTGACATGAGCGGCTGGCTCCTTCTCGGACTGCCGGGCCTTGTTTACACAAGCGGCCTCCAGGGGCTTTGGCTTGCAGCAGGCCTTCTCCTTGGCACTTACCTGAACTGGACCCTTGTTGCCAAAAGGCTCAGGGTATTTAGCGAGGTCTTTGACAATTCCATTACCCTGCCAGAGTATCTTGAAAACCGCTTTTCAGACAAAACGGGCATACTGAGGACCCTTTCTGCCCTGATGATACTCTTTTTCTTCACCATCTACACAAGCTCTGGCCTTGTTGCCGGGGGAAAGCTGTTTAATTCCGCCTTTTCCGTTCCCTACCAGACCGCCATGCTCCTTGGCGCCCTCTCCGTACTGGTCTATACCTTCATGGGGGGATTTCTGGCCGTATCCTGGACCGACGCCTTCCAGGCAACCCTCATGCTTCTTGCCCTCCTGATGGTGCCCTTTATGGCCTTCATGGAAATGGAACCTAACCAGCTTGGCAGTGCCTCTCACGCACTCGTTGGCACCCTCATGCCCGCTGGAGATGGACTCGCCTCCCTTACGGCCATCATCTCCCTGTGCACCTGGGGACTTGGCTACTTTGGCCAGCCCCACATACTTGCAAGGTTCATGGCCATCGACTCTCCAGAAAACATCCCCAGGGCCCGGGCAATAGGCACATCCTGGGCAGGGGTAGCCATGGCCGGCGC
>JALVJO010000175.1:1680-7544 GCA_027028245.1 Deltaproteobacteria bacterium | reverse complement strand
ATGGTATCGAAAAAGTGTTACTGGATGAGTATTCCACTGTTGGTTTTATTGCTTGGATTCTTGGTATCTTCCAGCTGGGCAAGGCCTTCCACCTGCGAGGAGTGCCATGTGAAATTGAATCCCGGAATTGTAAAGGATTTCAACCGTGGCAAGATGGCTAGAATTCTTACCTGCAAATCATGTCATGGCACGGCTCACATGAGTGCCGACGATGCAGATAAGGCCAAACTTCCAACTATCAGCACTTGCAAAAAATGCCATCCCAAGCAGGCCAAGCAGTACATGAGTGGCAAACATGCACTTGGATTGCTGCCTATCACTGCATTTCCCAAATTCGAACATCAACAGCCGAGGGCTTTTATTGCCGGACAAAAGGGGTGCAACGGCTGTCACAACCTCGGCATTACCAACGAAAAGGTTCGCAAAGATTCCAAGGCCTTCAAATATTACAAGTACGGCATGGACTGTCAAAACTGCCATACGCGGCATGCGTTTTCCATAAAAGAAGCACGGCAACCTGAGGCCTGCAACAGCTGCCATACAGGGTTTGATCATGCCCAGTGGGAGATGTGGTCTCATTCCAAGCATGGTGCTGCATATAAAACCGACCGCAAGGCCCATCGAGGTCCCACCTGCCAGGATTGTCATATGGAAAAGGGGAACCACAGGGTAATGACTGCCTGGGGTTTCCTTGCCCTGCGCCTGCCTGAATCCGACAAGGAATGGATGGGATATCGGGTAACCATCCTTCAGGCCCTGGGAGTCCTTGACAAGGATGGCAAACCGACTCCGAGGCTGGAGGTGGTCAAGGCAGCCAATATGGCGAGGCTTGACAAGAAGAGCTGGGAAGATGAACGGGCTCGTATGGAGGCTATATGTCAGAAATGTCATTCTGCTACATTTGCGAGAGAAAATTTAAAAAATGCTGATCTGATGATTAAGGCATCAGATAAAATTTTGGCCCAGGCAATAAATATCGTGGCTGATCTATATCGTGATGGCATCATTAAAATGGAAACCAACCAGGCAACTTATCCTTATCCCGATCTTCTGACATTTTACGAAGTGAAGACCCCGATTGAAGAAGACCTGTACGAGATGTTCATGGATTATCGCATGAAGACCTACCAGGCGGCCTTTCATATCATGCCTGACTACACTACCTGGTATGGCCTGGCAAAAATGAAGAAGACCCTTGTTGACATGAAGGATATGGCAAGACAGATGCGATCCGGTGCCAACAAAAAATAACCTATTGAGTGGCCATGCTATCTGATTCGCTGCACAAAAAAGGAGAATGAAAAATGAACAGTACGTCTGTGGCAATGGTTGACGGCAATGAGGCCGTGGCATCGGTGGCTTACCGGATAAATGAGATGGCAGTCATATATCCGATCACACCTTCTTCCCCCATGGCGGAGCACTTTGACGAATGGATGACCCAGGGACGAAAAAACATATGGGGCAATGTGGTCTCTGTTACTGAAATGCAGGCCGAAGGGGGTGCCGCAGGTGCGGTCCATGGCGCCCTGCAGCTTGGCGCTCTTACCACTACATTCACTGCATCCCAGGGCCTTCTCCTCATGATTCCCAATATGTACAAGATTGCAGGTGAGCTGCTGCCCTTTGTCCAGCATGTTGCATCCAGGGCCCTTGCAGCAAACGGCAGCTCCATCTTCGGTGATCATCAGGATGTCATGGCCTGCCGACAGACCGGCTTTGCCATGATGGCATCAGGTTCCGTACAGGAGGCACACGATTTTGCCTGTATTGCCCAGGCAGCAAGCCTTGAAAGCCGACTGCCGTTTCAGCACTTTTTTGACGGCTTCAGGACATCCCACGAGGTCTCCAAATTTCATGCACTTTCAGATGACGACCTCAGATTTATGATAGACGATGAACTGGTCAAGGCCCACAGGCAGCGGGCCCTTTCTCCTGACCGCCCGGTGCTTCGTGGAAGCTGGCACAATCCTGACACCTATTTTCAGTCAAGGGAGGCGGTCAACTCCTATTATCTGGCCTGTCCGGACATTGTACGCAAGGCAATGGATCGTTTTGCTGAACGTACCGGCCGCAGATACCACCTCTTTGATTACATTGGTGATCCAGAGGCGGAAAAGGTCATGGTTATCATGGGCTCAGGTGCCCAGGTGGCCCAGGAAACCGTGGAATACCTGAATAAAGATGGCGAAAAGACAGGGGTTTTGATGGTGCGTCTCTTCAGGCCCTTTTCAGGGAGAGACTGCCTTGCAGCCCTTCCTGTCACCACAAGGGCCATAGCTGTCCTGGACCGGACCAAGGAGCCGGGGTCTGTGGGGGAGCCCCTGTATCTCGATGTGGCTGCGGCCATAAGAGATGCAGAGGTGTCCGGCAAGTCACCATTTAAAGACAGGCCATATCTGGTGGGCGGCCGCTACGGGCTTGGCAGCAAGGAATTTACTCCCTCAATGGTCAAGGCTGTTTTTGATGAACTGGACTCTCCCTCTCCTAAACACTCCTTCAGCGTTGGGATCAATGATGATATTACGCAGGCCTCACTGCCCTATGACGACAGTTTTGATGTTGAAGGCCAGGATGTCCACCGGGCGGTTTTCTTTGGCCTTGGCGCAGACGGCACAGTGGGTGCCAACAAGAACTCCATCAAGATTATCGGAAACGAGACAGACTATTACGCCCAGGGCTACTTTGAATATGATTCCAAAAAGTCAGGGTCAATGACCATCTCTCACCTGCGTTTTGGACCCCGCCCCATCCGTTCTGCTTACCTGATAAAACGGGCGGGTTTTGTTGCCTGTCACAGGTTTGAATTTCTGGAAAAATACGATGTCCTGAAGTATGCCATGCCCGGCGCTGTATTTCTCCTGAATTCTCCTTATGAGGCAGAAGATGTATGGGATCATCTGCCTAGAGAGGTGCAGTCTGCCATAATAGAGAAAAATTTAAAGTTTTATACCATTAATGCAAGCAGGGTCGCGCAGGAACTGGGCCTAGGGGTTCGTATTAATACGGTCATGCAGACCTGTTTCTTTGCCCTTGCAAAGATTATTGATCCTGAGCTTGCCATAACCAGGATTAAAGAGGCGATCCAGAAAACCTATTCGCACAAGGGCGAAGATATTGTCAATCGTAACTTTGCAGCAGTAGACGGCGCTCTTGAAAACCTGCACGAAGTCAAGGTGCCGCCTGAGGTAACAGCGAGCCACAGGCGTTCCCCCATAGTCCCTGAAGAGGCGCCGGAGTTTGTGCGCAGGATTACAGCTGAGATGCTTGCAAGAGAAGGTGACCGCCTCCCAGTAAGCGCTCTTCCGCCAGACGGCACCTGGCCCCTTGGGACAACCCAGTGGGAAAAACGAAACATCGCCATCGATATCCCCATCTGGGATCCTGATACCTGTATCCAGTGCGCCAGGTGTTCACTGAGCTGTCCCCATGCAGCTATCCGGGTAAAGATCAGCGAGCCCGATGCCATAAAGAATGCGCCTGCAGGCTTCAAGTCAGTAGATTTCCGCTCCAAGGATTTTCCAGACATGCGCTTTACCGTTCAGGTTGCCCCGGAAGACTGTACAGGCTGCGGACTCTGCGTAGAGGTCTGCCCGGGCAAGAATAAAAAAGAACCGGGGCGTAAGGCAATAAACCTTGAAAGCCGCATTGAAAACCTTGACGTGCAGAAGGAAAATTATGCCTTTTTCCTTGATCTTCCTGAACTTGAACGCACCAGGATCAGCAGAATAGATGCAAGGACATCACAGCTTCTGCAGCCCCTGTTTGAATATTCCGGCTGCTGCGCCGGTTGCGGCGAGACCCCTTATATCAAGCTGCTCACACAGCTTTATGGAGACCGCATCATTATCGCCAATGCCACAGGTTGCACGGCCATCTATTCCGGCAACCTCCCTACCAC
Organism: Deltaproteobacteria bacterium; assembly: GCA_027028245.1. Classification (GTDB taxonomy): domain Bacteria; phylum Desulfobacterota; class Dissulfuribacteria; order Dissulfuribacterales; family QOAL01; genus QOAL01. The sequence continues at coordinate 3,643 of JALVJO010000175.1, read as the reverse complement.
GCCATACCGCACCAATAACCAGGGCCGCGGGCCTGCCTGGGCAAATTCCCTGTTCGAGGACAATGCCGAGTTTGGCTACGGCATGAGACTGGCGGTGGATAAACACAGATCGCAGGCAGAGCTGCTGCTGAAGCAGTTGGCAGGGTCCATCGGCGATAACCTCGTGAAAGAACTACTGGAAAATGAGCAAGACAGCGAGGCAGGTATTGCAAGGCAGCGGGAGCTGGTGGCCGCGCTCCGGAAAAAGCTGGCTGATATCCAGTCCCCTGGGGCAAGGATACTGGAAGAGCTGGCGGAATACCTGGAGAAAAAGGATGTCTGGATTATAGGAGGTGACGGCTGGGCCTTTGATATCGGCTATGGCGGCCTGGATCATGTACTGGCCCAGGATCATGATGTCAACATACTGGTAGTAGATACCGAGGTCTATTCCAACACAGGCGGTCAGGCTTCAAAGGCAACCCCCATCGGTGCTTCTGCCAAGTTTGCCATGAAGGGAAAGTCTATTCCCAAAAAAGACCTAGGCCTCATGGCCATGAGTTACGGTCATGTATACGTGGCAAGTGTTGCATTCGGGGCCAAAAACAACCAGACAGTCAAGGCCTTTCTGGAAGCAGCTTCATATAAAGGTCCCTCGCTGATCATCTGCTACAGCCACTGCATTGCCCATGGTTATAACCTGAAATTCGGCCCGGCACAGCAGAAGCGTGCTGTGGAAAGCGGCGTATGGCCACTGTATCGATTTGATCCCCGCAAGATTCAAGCAGGAGAGCCACCTCTCACTGTGGATTCCACTGGCGACAAAATCCCGGTCAGTGACTACACGAAGAATGAAACCCGTTTCAGGATGGTGGAAAAGATAGATCCCCAAGGGTTCAGGCTCTACGGTCAGGAGGCCCAGTACGGAGCAAAGTGCAGGATGTCTGTCTACAAATATCTTTCCGGACTGCACCTGCCACCTGAAGATATTGATACAGGCTCTGGCACTGATAAAAAATCATAGCACATTTAACAAATGGATTGGTCAGAGAGGATTTTTGCATATCCTTTCTGACCACGCTTCATATATCTTCAAAGGAGCCCCTTCATGAAAATCCCTCTTGGCTGTTCAAAAGAAACCGGAAAGGTCTTTAAATCCAACTTTGACAGTATTACCCGAGGTACTGGGAAACTTATGCTCATGGCCGGGGACCAAAAAATCGAGCATCTCAATAACGATTTTTTCGGTCCTGGCATAGCCCCCGATGATGCGTCTCCAGAGCACATGTTTCAGATAGCGGATAGGGCCAACATCGGGGTGTTTGCTACCCAGTTAGGTCTTATCGCCAGGTATGGCATGGATTATCCAGACATTCCCTACCTGATTAAGATAAACAGCAAAACCAACCTCATTCCCACGACTCAGCGTGACCCTTTGAGTTCAGCACTCTGGAGTATGGAACAGGTCAGACGCTTCAGGGATAATTCGGGCCTTAAGATCATGGGCGTGGGATATACCATTTATCCGGGAAGTGAATTTGAGCATATCATGCTTGCCGAGGCAGCTGATGTAATATTTGAAGCTCACCAGATGGGATTGGTTGCAGTGATTTGGGCCTATCCGAGAGGCCGGGCCGTCAAGGAAGAAAAAGACAATCACCTGATAGCAGGGGCTGCGGGCATTGCGGCATGTCTTGGGGCTGATTTTGTAAAGGTGAATTACCCAGAGTCAGGCACCGGAAATGAACCGGAGCTGTTCAAGGAAGCGGTCATGGCTGCAGGACGTACAGGCGTGATATGCGCTGGCGGAAAACAGACGGCAGTTGAGGAGTTTCTCAAAAGGCTGCATGACCAGATCCACATTGCAGGTGCCTCTGGCAATGCCACCGGGCGTAATATCCACCAAAGAGCGTTTGAAGAGGCGGTCAGGATGTGTAATGCCATTTTTGCCGTGACGGTCGAGGGTGTAACAGTGGAAAAGGCC
>JALVJO010000175.1:0-1580 GCA_027028245.1 Deltaproteobacteria bacterium | reverse complement strand
TATTGAATGCACAGGCCGCTTTACTGAAAAGGCCGGGGCGTCGAGGCATCTTGAAGGCGGGGCCAAAAGGGTAATAATAAGCGCGCCTTCCAAGGACCCTGACATAACTGTGGTTATGGGTGTCAACCATGAACAGTTGGACCCTGAAAAACATTTCATCATCTCAAATGCCTCATGTACTACAAATTCACTTGCTCCTCCTCTTAAGGTCTTAAGCGACGCCTTTGGCATTGAAAAGGCCCTTGTAACCACGATCCACGCCTATACCGCCACCCAGGGCCTGGTAGACAGGCCAGCCCGCAAAAAAATCAGGGGCAGGGCAGCCGCAGTTTCTCTCATTCCCACAACTACCGGCTCTGACAAGGCCACAGCCAAGGTCCTGCCCGAGCTTGAAGGACGGCTAAGCGCCCTTGCAGTAAGAGTCCCTATCCCTGATGGGGCGCTTACTGATATCAGCGCGGTACTTAAGAAAAACGTGACCGCAGATGAAGTAAATGCCGCATTAAAAGAGGCATCCCAGGGCCCCATGAAGGGCATATTGGGTTACAGCGAAGAAGAAATAGTTTCCATTGATATCATAGACAATCCTCATTCAGGCATAATCCACGCACTTTCAACCAGGGTCGTACAGGGAGACACGGTGAAACTCCAGGTCTGGTACGACAATGAATTCGGCTATTCCAGAAGGCTTATTGACCTGGCTGGACTGCTTCCAGCCTAAAACTGGCAGGAGGTAACACTATGAAAATATTAGTCTTTAGTGCCCGGCCTTATGACCGCGAGTTTCTCGAGCAAGCGAACCATGAGGGCATTTGTACATTTCACTTTACCGAGGCAAGCCTCAAAAAGGATACCTCTGTCATGGCCAGCGGTTTTGAGGCGGTATGTTGCTTTGTAAATGACGACCTTGGTGCCGAAGTGCTTGAAAATCTCGCGGCAGAGGAGATAAAACTTGTACTGCTGAGGTGTACTGGCTTCAACAACGTAGACCTGGAGGCGGCAGAACGCCTTGGCGTCACTGTAATGCGTGTGGCCAAGTACTCTCCCTATGCCGTGGCAGAATTTGCCGTAGGCCTCATGCTGACCTTAAATCGGAAAATCCATAGGGCTTACAACCGGGTCAGAGAGGAAAATTTACTGATAGATGGCCTCATGGGCTTCGATATGAAGGGCAAAACCGCGGGTATCCTTGGCACTGGAAAGATAGGCACAATAGTGGGAAAGATTCTCGCACAGGGTTTCGGCATGAATGTCCTGGCATACGACGTGAACGAAAATCCAATAGTAAAGGAATATGGCGGGAGATACGTAGCCATAGATGAGTTACTGAAAAACTCGGATATAGTTAGCCTGCATCTCCCACTGACCCCGGAAACTCATCACCTTATCGATGGGAGTAAGCTTTCCATGATGAAAAAAGGGGCTATGCTCATAAATACCAGCAGGGGTGCCATTGTAGATACCAGGGCGTTGATTGAAAGTCTGCGGAAGCGACATCTTGGCTTTGCGGGCCTCGATGTCTATGAAGAGGAAGGAGACATATTCTATAAAAACCTTTCTGAACAGATCATCGATGATGA
>JALVJO010000174.1 GCA_027028245.1 Deltaproteobacteria bacterium | reverse complement strand
GCCAATTAAAAATGGGCATATCTTATGCATCTAATATTTTAATAAGACAACATGTTGGTTTTTTTATCAAAATTCATGACATTCTTTTCTGGTTGGGCCAAGGAGACACCCATGAAAAAATCCATTCTCAATATGACAACGGTTATAATGGTGCTTTCTGGCCTGTTCTTTTTGATGCCGGTTCGCAGTGTATTTGGTCTCATGTTGACCTTTGATGACCTGGCAAATGCCGAACACCCTGAAATCGGCATGCCGGATGACTATCATGGCTTCAGCTTCAAGAACGCCGTTATATCCCAGGACGCCGTCTCTATTAATCCCTGTGCCTGCTCAGATTATGGCAGAGGGTCTGATTATTCCGATGTATATATCTCAAATGATCCCGGTGAATCCATGGTGATATCAAGGGATGAAGGCTTTACCTGGCTGGGTGCGGTTTTTACAGCCGCAGATTTTGATTCAGGAGAAATCACCATTGAGGGATATCTTGATGGAGATCTGTTGTTCTCGTCAGAAATAATTCTGACAGATCTTTGTCCCTATGACCTGAAGGTAAAGTGGAATGTGGATGAACTGGTAATCCATGCATCTGGTAAAAATTTACTGGGCCGGTTTACAGTGGACGATTTCAGGTACAGCCTTGGATGCAGCAGCCTTTTTTGTGACGCATGTGCCGGTTTTGTACCCAGGACCAATCCCGGCGGGGGTCCTTCTAGTCCGCCATCTCCACCACCTGGTCCCAATCCCCCTCCAGAGCCTCCCCCGGCACCCGTGCCTGAACCAGGTACAATCATACTGATGGGGGTAGGCTTGGTGTTGATGGGGCCGTGGAAATTCGGAAGAAAAAAGGCCTGAACCTACCAGCCGATGCCCGGCCTTTTATGCGGGACAAAAAGCACAGGCAGATCGGCCTGCCTGGCCACGGCGTTTGCAGTGCTTCCCAGAAAGATTTCCGGGATATAGCCCCTTCCCTGGGTCCCCATTACTATAAGGCTGAATTCCCCGCTGTTTGCCATTGTCAGGATGCGCTGGGCAGGCACACCATAGGAAACCTGTACAGAAACCTTGCCGGAGCCGTTGGCTTCCAGGTGTTCCTTCATCAACTGCATCCTCGCCTTGTCTTCACGGTCGAATTCCGGGAGCATGTGTCTGAGGTATGGATCTATCCTTGCCTTGTCATGGACGTGAAAGAGCGTGACCCTGGCATGGGTGACTGTTGCTATGCGCTCAAGAAGCAGGAAAGCCCCTTCAGCGGTTTCGGAAAAATCCGTTGGAAAGAGGATATGGCTGTTGCAGCTGTCCGGGGAAGGTTCCCCGCCGTCCTCCATTGTTTCCGGACTGAAACGCACAAGGAACGTGGGCCTTGTAGCCTCGTGCAGGATGCCGTAGCTTACGCTGCCGATAAGTGCTCCCCTGATTCCGCCCCTGTGATGGGAGCCGATGATTACCATGTTGACGTTGAACTGCTCTGCAAGCTCAAGTACCGCCCTGCCGGGTGCTCCCCTGACTATTTCCACCCTGCAATTGAATCCCCTGGCCCTGACTTCATCTGCACGTGCTTCAAGGCGGTCTTTTATGGTATCCAGGTAAGCCTGGTCAATTGGGAAGCTGTCAGGCGGATTGATGGCGTGACATATTATCACCTCCTTCACCCCGAGTTTCTTCTTGGGGATGCACCTTACCAGGGAAAGAGGCGGTATTTTCAGGTCATCGGCTACGAGTAGTTTTTCGAACATCTTTTATCAACTTTTGGGGCTTTATGGAGAAAAATTATCTGCTATCATTTTCACTTATGTCAGAGAGCAGGTAAAAAGTCAATTCTTATGTTCCCCCGGTGAATAAACCAAAGATCATGCAGCTTGAAGATCTGTCCAAGATACAAGGCGGAAGGGAGCAGACGCTCTTTTGTATTTCAACACCCTGTCAAGGCAGTATTATCATTAAGAAGCTGCCTCCAAATCTTGAGGAGTTAAATCATGGAATCCAAAGGTGTAAAGGACATTACCGCAGAAGAACTCAAGGCCTACATGGCCGGCCAGCAGGAGAAAGACTATCTCCTGGTGGATGTCAGGGAGCCCAAGGAATATCGCCTTTCCCATATTCCGGGAGCAGTGCTGATACCCCTAAAGGAGGTTGAAACCGGCATAGCCGTTTCGGCCGCAACAGGAAAAGACCTGATCTTTTACTGCCGGAGCGGAAGGCGTTCCAGGATTGCAGGTAATCTTGTGGCAGACCTTGGAGTACCGGCCAGAAAGATCTTCAACCTGGCAGGTGGGATATTGAAATGGCAGGGGAAAAAGCTGCCGGGATTTCCGAAGATAGGTCTTTTTTCAGCTGAGGGTGATCCCTATTCAGTGCTGCAAAGAGCCCTGGAATTGGAAAAGGGAACCGGGAAATTTTATACTGATTGTGCCCGCCTTTTTAAGGACAGGAAGATGTCTGCCGATGCTTCGGCCCTGGCGGATTTCGAGGTTGTTCATGCCAGGGTGATTTACAGGTGCATGAAGAGGCTCAAGCCAGACCTGGTAGACTTTGAAGACATATTCGAAAGGGCGTCAGATGACATAATGGAGGGCGGGATTTCCGTC
>JALVJO010000173.1 GCA_027028245.1 Deltaproteobacteria bacterium | reverse complement strand
CAGAAGCCAACGGTGAACTTCTTCCTGCTTTCTTCCTGCCTGCTATCCATTGCCCCATTTCTCCTTGTAAGCGTAAAAGGTGGGTTTCGTGATCCCGAAGGTCCGGCATATTTCGGATATGCTGTGGTGCCCGGCAGCTGCCATCTTCTTCATGGAAAGCACCTGGGCCTCGGTTAGCTTTCTCTTTCTTCCCCCCATCCTGCCCCTTGCCCTTGCAGACTTGAGGCCGGCCATTGTCCTTTCCCGGATGAGGTTTCTTTCAAACTCCGCAAGGGCGCCGAAGATCTGGAAGATGAGCTTTCCGCCGCTTGTGGTAGTGTCAAAGCCTTCCTGCAGGGAGATGAAGCCGACCCCCCGCTTTTCAAGGCCCTCTACAACCTCTATAAGGTGCTTGAGGCTTCTTCCGAGCCGGTCAAGGCGCCAAACCACCAGGCAGTCGCCCTCCCGGACGTAATCGAGCGCCCTTTCAAGGCCCGGTCTTGCCGCCCTTGCGCCGGACGCGTTGTCTGTAAATATTTTCTTGCAGCCTGCCTCCTTCAGGGCATCGCCTTGGAGGTCCAGGTTCTGGTCAAACGTAGAAACCCGGGCGTAACCTATCTTCATGAATCGTCCTCCTTGCCCTCGGTCATATCCATGTATTCTTTTTCAAGCCTTTTTATGAGAAATTCAGAAAGCGTGACATTATCACGCTTTGCAAGCCCGGAAAGGTAAAGCCAGGCCCTCGGGTCCAGCGAAACGGTCTTCTTGCCTGCCCCCGGCCTGTCCCGTTTTTTCCTGGCCCTGAGGGCTGCCAGCAGCTTCTTGCGCCCCGCCTCATCAAGCCACCTGTCGCACCAGCCTGCAAGGGCATCCGGGTCATGGTGCAGCCTCACCTTCCTGAACTCCCTGTACGCCTTTTCGTGCCCGGCTGCATTCTGGCCCGGCCAGTTGCCCTCCAGCTTCAGTTTCCTGTCGATATAGCTCAAGGCCCGCCTGAACTCGTCTTCTGTAAATTTCTTCCTGGGTCTGGCCACGGACACTCCCTGTTTTCATTACCTTGTCACGGTTATTATATAGCAATAAAGCCGGCATGAAAAGCAAAACGTGACAAGGTAGTGTAAACCCTGGAGACGCAGAAGTAAAGAAACCCGTTTACAAGGCACAATTTCTTTACTTTGTTTTCTTAACCAGATTTCTTTACCGCTTTTCAGGCAAAAAGTCCCGTATTTTCCCCGCGCGTAAAAAGGTAAAGCAAACGTTCGTTTGTTTTACCGGTGTTTTTCTGTCGCTGGCAGGGATCTTGCCTCCCAAACAAGAAGAAAAAATCACTGCTCTCTGGAAAGGAGGCGGATAAAAATTGACGGATCTTCAAATCAGCGAGAATGAAAGGGACCAGGACCAAAGAAAAAGGATCTATTCAGAGATAGCCAAATACGCTGTCATGAGATGGGGCAGGGAAGAGGCCAGGGAAAGACTGGATTTTTACATCGAAACCCTTTTCGGCGTGCCCGTCTCCCCGGATGCCCTGGGAATTGATGAGCTCATCTGGCTCAAAAACAGCCTCAAGGAAACCGTGCCGGCCACAAAAAGGGTGATCCTGGAGGAATTCTTTTAGATGTGCCTGCAAAGGGCATAGCTTTTTGAATTGGATCCGTCCCCGCTGGCTAAGGTGCCGGTAAGACAAGCATCTACCGGCAATATGTTGCTCACCAGCAATGCTGAGACTGCTAAGGCAACGCCTGAAGGCCCAGTTCCTCAAGATAGCGGTTGTGCTTGGCCTTGGCTTTGTTGATATGTTCTTCCAGCGCGCGTAACTCCTTGTTGACGGCTGCTATATCTACGGGTTCCTCAGGCTTTGCGGTGCTGACATAGCGGGTGATGTTCAGGTTGAAATCGTGCTCTTTTTCGATTTCTTCCAGACTCACGCACCGAGAGGCGAATATGGAACCGTTATCAATCTCCTCCCTGACCTCGCGGCGATACTGATAGGTGTCCACGATCTTCTGGATATGCTCAGGGAGCAGGGTGTTCTGACGCTTGCCCGGCTGGTAGAGCTCAGCCGCATTGATGAAAAGCACGTCATCGGTGCGTTTGCATTTTTTCAGCACCAGAATGCAGACCGGAATACCTGTTGAATAGAATAGCTTGGCCGGCAGGCCGATGACGGTGTCGAGGTTGCCATCTTTCAGAAGCTTGGTGCGGATCTTTTTTTCAGCGCCACCCCGGAACAGCACCCCGTGCGGCAGAATGATCGCCATGGTGCCGTCCTTGGCCAGGAAGTGGAAACCGTGCAGCAGAAAGGCAAAGTCAGCCGCGGATTTGGGGGCGAGCCCGTAGTCCTTGAAGCGGAAATCCTTGGCCATCTCCTCGCTGGGGTTCCATTTGTAGCTAAAGGGCGGATTGGCCACCACCGCATCGAACTCGATCTTCTTGGCCGGGTTCGGCTCGCGCAGGATATCCCAATCGTTTTCCAGGCTGTCGCCGTGGTGGATCTCGAACTCGGTATCGCGCACGCCGTGCAGCAGCATATTCATCCGGGCCAGGTTGTAGGTGGTGATATTCTTTTCCTGCCCATAGAGCTTGCCGATGCCGTACTTGCCCATGTGCCGCCGCACATTCAACA
>JALVJO010000172.1 GCA_027028245.1 Deltaproteobacteria bacterium | reverse complement strand
CCCTCGGTCTTCAGAAAGCTCACTGTCTCTGACAACATAAGGATCGTATTTGAAAACCGCAGACTCACCCGCAAGGAACAGGAAGACGGTGTCAGGCGGCTTCTTGAGGAAATGGGGCTCACGGCCTTGGCAGCACAGAAAGCCGAGTCGCTTTCCGGGGGGGAGAGGAGGCGGGTGGAAGTGGCCCGTGCCCTTGCCACAGACCCCAAATTCATACTCCTGGATGAGCCTTTTGCCGGGGTGGATCCCCTGGCTGTTGCCGATATACAGGGGATTATAAAGGGGCTTAAGGCCAGGGGAATAGGCATTTTTCTATCAGACCACAACGTGCGGGAAACCTTGACTGTGTGTGACAGCGCATATATTGTAAGCTCAGGGAAGGTAATAGAGCATGGAACCCCTGAAAAGATTGCATCAAGCCGCATTGCGAGAAGAATTTATTTGGGAGAAGGCTTTTCACTTTAGATAGTTATGGCCCTTGAACTTCGACAAAATCTCAAGCTTACTCAGCAGCTTGTCATGACTCCCCAGCTGCAGCAGGCCATCAAACTGCTGCAGCTGTCCCGCCTGGAACTCATAGAAACCATCAACCAAGAATTGGAAGCAAATCCCGTGCTTGAGGAGGTTAATGCCGGAGAACTTGAACAGCCATCAGAGCACTTGAGGGAGGCAGGTAGCGGTGGAGAACAGGAATGGGGCGAGCAGCCTGTACCTGATCTTGCCGCCTCTGACGATGCCAAGATCCCCTGGGAAAAGGAGGCCGTCAAGGAAACTAATTGGCAGGAAGTATGGGATGACGAGTACAGGCGCGCTCTTCCTTCCTATTCCTTTGAGGAAAAGGAGACTCCTAATTACGAGAACATAGTCTCGGCCGCCTCGGACCTGGCTGATCATCTCATCTGGCAGCTGCAGCTTTCAGATATGGATGATGGGGATAGGATCATTGCCCAGCATATAATAGGCAACCTTGACAGGGACGGGTATTTGAAGGCCACCATTGAGGAGATTGCCCAGGCCAGTTCTGCCCGGGAAGAAAGGGTAGAGGCAGTGCTTTCCAGGCTTCAGGAATTTGATCCTGTGGGCGTTGCTGCAAGGGATCTCAGGGAATGCCTGCTCATACAGATCCGCCACCTGGGATTGACTGATCCCCTGGTCCAGGAACTTGTTTCAGAACATCTTCACCAGGTGGAACTTCACAACTACCAGCAGATAGCCAAGGCAACGGGCAGAAGCCCGGAGGAGGTGGTCCAGGCAATAGAAGTTATCAAGAGCCTGGAACCAAGGCCCGGCAGGGCCTTCAGCTCAGAGGCCACCCAATACGTGGTGCCGGATATCTATGTCTATAAAGTTGACGAGGAATACGTGGTATCTCTCAACGAAGAGGAGATGCCCAATTTGAGGATCAGCCCCTTTTACAAGGAGGCGGTTAAAAACGGCAAGGCCCCTGACCAGGCCAAGGAATTCATCCAGGAGAAGATGAAGTCTGCCCTATGGCTCATAAAAAGCATCCATCAGAGGAAGAAGACCATATTCAAGGTCACCCAGTCCATAGTGAAATTCCAAAGGGAATTTCTGGACAAGGGGATTGCCTATCTTAAGCCCCTGGTACTGAGAGATGTTGCCGAGGATGTGGGCATGCACGAATCCACCATCAGCCGGGTTACATCCAACAAATATGTACACACTCCCCAGGGCATCTTTGAGCTCAAGTATTTTTTCAGTACCGGGCTTCCCAGGAAGGACGGATCCAGGGATGTGGCATCCCAGAGCGTTAAGGAAAAGATAAAGAGACTCATAGAATCCGAGGATCCTGTAAAACCATACAGCGACAAGCAGATTGTGGAAATACTGGCCAAGGACAATATCAAGATAGCCCGCCGAACCGTGGCAAAATACAGGGATTTGATGGGGATTTTGCCGTCGAGCCGGAGGAAAAGGCCAAAGGTCTGATGTCTTTTAATCGATACATGGAGGATATATATGCAGATTAATGTGACGTTTCGTCATACAAAGCCGTCCGAGGATTTGAAGGAGTATGTCAAGGAGAGATATTCCCGTTTAACCAAGTACAGTGACTCTCCCATGAATATTCACGTTGTTTTGTCTGCAGAGAAGTTCAGAAATACTGCAGAGGTAGTGGTATCTGGAGACGGCATCAGGGCTGCGGCCAAACAGGAGCACGATGACCTGAGGGCTGCCATTGACCTGGTCCTGGACAAGATAGAAAGACAACTGAAAAAATTTCGTGAAAAAATAAAAAACAGGCGATATGCCAGCGGCAGCAGTGTGGAGAATCGCAGTGTTGAAACTGCAGCTGAGGATGCAGGCCAGGAGCCTGTAATAACCATAACCAAGATCAATCCCAAGCCCATGTCTATTGAAGAGGCCGCTGATCAGCTGCAGATAAGCGGCAGCGGCTTTCTTGCATTTCTAAATGCCGATACAAACAGGGTCAACGTGATTTACTGGCGAAAGGATGGCGGCCTGGGGTTGCTGGAACCTTGATTCGTGAGGATAGCAAATCACCTCAGTGTCCAGGGCATTGATACGGATTTTATTGCCTCCTCCAAGGAAGAGGTCCTCAGAAGGCTTGCCGAAAAAGCCGT